>JBKQKS010000222.1:0-3331 GCA_052147395.1 Roseiarcus sp. | reverse complement strand
GAGCCGGCGAGGGCAGCCAGTCCCGCCGTCGCCGAAAGGAAGCCGCGTCGCGTCGCTTGCAGCGGCTTGGAATCGCGCTTGGTCATGGCGTCGCCTTCGCTAACATGTTCACGTCGTCCTCCACGTAATAGAAGCCGCTGCCGTCCGGCGCCATGGCGAGGCCGAACAGGTCGCCGTTGCCCGGCGGCGACTGCGCCTGGTTGGAATCGATCCATTGCGCCGCCAATTGCTTGCCGGAGGCGGGGTCGAATTCGACGACCTGGCCGTTCTTGCCGTTGGTGGCGAGGATGTGGCCGTCGGCGGTCGCGGCGAGCGCGAGCGCGCGTTGCAACAGGCCGCCGCTGGTGACGGTGCGGCCCGTTCCGGCGCTGCCGGTGCGCGTCAGCGCGTCGGGGATCGCGACGATGCGGTTCTCGATGGCGTCCGAGACGTAGAGCGTCGACCCGATCAACGCCAGGCCGGTCGGTCCGATGAGGAAGACGTCCTTGTCGGCGCGCTGGGCGAAGCCGCTGGCGATTACCGTCTGACCCGTGACCTTCGGCGGTCCGCTCGCCGGGATCGCGAGCTGGATGCGCAGCACCGTCGCCTTGTTGACGACGACGGGCTGGCCGGTCGCGGGATCGAGCTTATCCGGGCCGGGAACGTCGTAACCCGACATGCTGACGAACAGCGTCGCCTTCGCTCCGTTGTCGACGACGGCCATGTTGCCCCAGGGATCGTTGATGTGCGAACCCGACCACACGGTCGCCAGTTGGCCGTTGGAGTCGAACACCAGGAGGCAGCCCGCGCCCTTGGTCGCGGTCGTGCCGTCGGCGCTCGGCGTGCTGCCGACGATCACCCAGCCGCTGCTCAGCATGGTCATCGCCGTGCTGAGGCCGATGCCGCCGGGACATTGCGGCAGATTCTGCGGCAACTTGGCGAACAGCGTCGTCGATCGGGAGGCAGGATTGACGGCGATGATCGTTCCGCCGGTGCCCTGAAGGTTCGACGAGTTGATGAAATTATCGACCAATACGTCGCCCTTGTGGATCTTGCCTGAACTCACCGGCGCGACGACGACGGCGTAAGGGTTGAGGTCGCCGTTGTCGGTGACCGTCGAGGCGAGCGTCGTGTGATGGCGCAAACCCTCGAGAACGCCGTCCGCGCGCGCGGGCGCGGCGCTGAAGGCGAGCGCCGCCGCGACGCAGCCGGCGCAGCCAATTCGTCGAAAATTCACCATTTTGATCGCCTCATGTTGAAACAGACATCCGTCGTCATATGTGGACGGCCCCTATTGGCAAGCGGTATTTTGACGCTTTGATCGCTTTGGTCGGCTGCGGTCATATGTCCGGCCTTTTGGTGCGGTTTTCGACCGCTGGCCCTGATGATTTCCGACAACCTCAGTCCCTATCATTGCGACGAGTTCGAGGCTCGTGACGAGTGGCGGGGTGTCTTCGGCTTTCGGTGGCGACCGTTTTGGATCATCACGTCGGTGCGCTTGCCAAACTTTGAAAGGTTCGATGCCTCCTCGGTAGCCTCTTTCTTCAGGCCCAGTGCGCCTCAAGCCCCGTGCGCCTCAAGCCCCGTGCGCCTCAGGCCCCGTGCGCCTCAGGCCCTGGTGTACAGCTCCGTTCGGAAGCTTTCGCCGGTCGACATGATCGCCCAGCATATTCTGGCCAGCTTGTTGGCCAAGGCCACCGCAACGACGCGCTCCGGCTTCTTGGTCTTCATCGCGGCGATCCAGTCGGCCAGGGCGCCCTTGTATTTGTGGGCCACGCGCAGCACCGAAGTGCAGCCGACCACCAGCATCTTGCGTAAATATCGATTGCCCTTTTTCGTGATGCCGCCGAGCTTCTCCTTGCCTCCGCTCGAGTGTTGGCTCGGCGTCAGGCCCAGAGACGCGCTGAAGTCGCTTCCCGATTTGAACGCGCTCGGATCGGGGAAGCTCGCCGTCATCGCCGAGGCGATCAGCGGGCCGATGGCGGGAACCTCATCCAACAAGCGGCTGGTTGGGTTCTTCGCACTGGCCCTGGCGATTTTCTTCTCCAACGCGTCTATCTTCTCATCGAGTTCATCGCCATGCGAGGCCAACAGGATCGCGGCCTGCTTGGCCTCTTCGGGAAGACCTTCGTCCGTCAGCGCGAGGGCCACCAGCTCTTTGACGCGATGAATGCCCTTGGCCGCGATCAAGCCGAACTCCTGGAGATGGCCGCGCAGCGCGTTCACGCTCATCGTTCGCTGCTTGACCAGCAAATCCCGTGTCTTGTGCAGCATCAGCGCCGCTTGCTGATCCGCGCTCTTGATCGGCACGAACCGCATCTCGGGCCGCGACATCGCCTCGCAGATCGCCGCCGCGTCGGCCGCGTCGTTCTTGCCGCGCTTGACATAGGGCTTGGTGTAAGCGGGCGCGATCAAGACGACGTCGTGCCCCATGGCCCTGAGTTCGCGCGCCCAAAAGTGCGACGAGCCACAGGCCTCCATGCCGACGCGACAAGGCGCCAGGCGCGAGAAAAACTCGCGAAACTTCGCCCGGGTCAGTTTCCGCCTCAGCGCCAATCCACCCTCATGCTCGATGCCATGCACCTGAAAGAAGTTCTTCGCCAAATCGACGCCGATTCTGATAAAAGTCTTCATGGATGGTCTCCCCGTTTGTGGCGCTCCAGCGACCACGTCTTGGCACTTGATGCCGTTAGGGTGGGGCCGTCCACTCCATCATTGCGAGCGAAGCAATCCAGTCTCGATGCAGGCCGCAACCGCTGCATTGCTTCGTCGCATCGCTCCTCGCGATGACGGCGTCGAGGCCAATGGTCGAAGTCGAACACTTCGCGCCCGACCCGCAGGGCCGTTGCGGGTGGTTTGCCCAAATTCGCGGCGATCGTCCGATGTCTGGATCGCGCCCAACAGAGCCGTTCAGCCGATCGTCGCCGCTGTTCCGAAGCAGTCATTCAGGCGACGCGCCGGATCGACTGCTGTGGGGGATTCCTGCGAGGCGAAAATGCCGCCGTGGACGTCCGCAATGCGCAAGTAGCGGGCATCGCCTAAGGGTTTGGCAAACGGGTAGAATCCGGCCCTTTGCTGCCCTTCCCGTCGGTCCTGGTACGGGAGGAGAGCGCCGGCAACGGTCATTCCCTGAGGCAAACCAACTCCCCCCAAAAGGGAGGTTTCATGCTCCACTTCACGATCGAATGGACTGAGCCGAGGGCCGCGCCGGAACCTACGAAGCTCTCCTGGGGCCTGAGCTCGGAGCTTTGCCTATCCGGACATTTTCTGAAACGGCTGGACCCTTTCTGGAAGGCTTACCCAAGGTTGCGCGCTGGCGCACCAAAACTGCACCGTCGGATCGACCCAGCTT
>JBKQKS010000221.1:0-7656 GCA_052147395.1 Roseiarcus sp. | reverse complement strand
AGCAAAGTTGTGCGGCGCCACGTGGATGGCCGTGACGAGCACGGCCATGACGGAAAGGGCGCCGCCACTTCCCTGGCTGATTGACACTCCGGGCTGAGCGACCCTCTCTCGCAGCACTTATTGTTCGCCGCATCGCCTAAGTTCGATCGGGAACCGCCGATCACTCTAGAGCGTAAGCGCCAACAGCCAAGTCATAGGTTGGCGGCCGCCGCCGGAATCCGACGGTTCTCGGGGACTCTCGGGAGACGGCGACCGGCGCGGGACGCAACCTCACGACCATTCCGGAACGCTCGGCACGCGCAGCGTTTCGGCCTCGGGCAGGTCGAAGCCCAGAACCTGTTGCAGCAGGCGTCGCAGGGCCGTGCGGTCCTCGAGCTGCCGGGCGCCGACCTGTCCGTTGGCGCGGATCGTGACGTCGCGGTTCATCACCGTCAAGCGGCCGTCCGGCGTCATGGCGCGCAACATCAGGCGTTGGCGCATCGGCGAAGCGGGATGGGTAGAGAACCAATGGTTAGCGACCTCGAAATCGACCCAATTGTCCTCGTCGAGACCGGAAATCCAGGCGTCAATCGTGCGCTCGCCGCTGGCGATTTTCAGCATCCGGCGCCGGCCGTCGAACACGATCTGGTTGATTTCGCCGTGGTCCTCGACCGGCGTTCCGTCGAGCGGGATCGGAGCGCGGCAACCGAGGCCGCCAAGGCCCGGGTCGGCGATGAAGCTTCCTTCGGGCAGGTCGACCACCACGATCATGTGCCCGCGCGGGGCCTTGTCCGGCGCGAGCACCAGCGTCACACGCGCGGTGCGCAACGTCGTCTCGAATTCGAGCGCGCGCAGGGCGGCGTCGAACAGCGTCGCCTGCTCGAAACAATAGCCGCCACGCCGCCCGCGCACGATTTTCTCTTGCAGGCTTTCGACGTCTAGCCGGATCGGCCGGCCGAGCAGAACGTCGATGTTCTCGAAATGGATGGAGTTCATGTGCGCCGTGAGCAGCGCGGCGAGCGTGGCCAGGTTGCGCTCGAGCGGGCCGTCGTAGCCGATACGAGCGAGATAGGCGGGAAGGTCGAAGGCGGACATCTCGAATTCTCCACGGACGCGCGGACGAACCGACACTCGGGGAATGCTCTACAATCTTTCGACAGTAAGATGCGAGAAACCGGGCCTTTGGTCAACGCCGAAAGGATGGCTGGTCGCGGCGACGGCGAGACAGGGCGCAGCTCGAGAATCTCGAGACAGGGGGCGAAATTCGGATTTGGGGAACTTTTGGGGGATAGGGAACGATGCAAAGGGCCGCCCGGTGGCAGCCCTTCTGGCGCATCCGACCCGTTCATTGGATCGATTTGGAATGTCAGCAAAGGATCGAAAGCGCAAGTTCGAATTTACGCGCCAGCCGGGGGAAATTGCGCTCCGGAATTGCCGGGACATGATACCGATTGCACGATTTGTCGTGGGAGGCTCGCGCATGACCGCTGAAATCGTGCGTTCGGTATCGTGTCCCCCTGTCCCAATGTCCCGGGGGAACGGACGCTGCCCGTGGGCCGGACAAAATCGTACACTCAACGCTTTGAAATCCCAGCAACTGTGGACAAAAATGACCACCCCCGGGGCGCGAACGCCGGCCCTTGGACGTCGGCGCGAGGACAGCGCGCCGCAAGGCGGCGGTCAAAAACCCTGCCTGAGACCGAGGGGCGGTTTGCGCGCCCACAGCTCGCCGGGATGGTCGGGCAGGACGTTGACGGCGACGCGCTGGTAGTCGCGCATCGCCGCTTCAACCCGCGGGTCGGACCACACCGCCGCGTGGAAGCGCGTGTTCAGCGGGCCGACGATGATGGCGTCGGGGCGCTTCTCATCGATGTCCTGGACCAGCCGCGCGATGTCGCGATCGACATAGGGTTCGAGCTTGGCTTTCAGCGCGGCGTCCCGAGAGTGCTCGTCCATCAGCAACCGCGCGCCCGAGGCGATGACCATGTTGGGCGTGCTGCCGACCCACTGGGCGCCGACGCGGCGCACCATCGGATGGACGTAGTCGAAGCTCTCGCTGATCGCCATCACCGTCGGATGCGGCTTCAGTTTCGCGAGCGCGCGCCCGAGCGCCTCCGAGGGTTGCGGCCCGGGCATGAAGGCGGCCGCGGCGGCGCCGAGCGTCGCAGCCGCGGCGAAGCGCGCCAGTGCCGGACCGAGCGCGCCCGGCGACCAGGCGTGGCGCAGCGCCGCGGCGGCCGAAGCCGCGATCGCAATGGCGACGCCCCAGCGGCTGATGAAGGCGCCGAGCGCGAGCGCGGCGATTAGCGCGAAAACGGAAAGCGCGCGGTCGAGCCGGCGCGGCGCGGCGCGCTCGAGGGCCAGCGCCGCGAACAGCGCCGCGAAGGCGATCGCCGGATAGGCCTGATAGAGCCAGCCCTTGCCCTGCGCAACGTAGCCTACGAAGGCGCCGACGGCGGCGAGCCCGGGGATCGCGAGCCGCGGCGCGGTGAGCTCATCGTGGGCGAGGTAGGCGCCGAGCAGAGCCAAGCATAGGAAATCGCGTCCGCCCTCGCTGAAGGCGAGCTCGAAAGCGCTCTGGCGCACGGCGAGATAGACGTTTACCAGCGCCGGGCCCATGTTCGCGGCATAGGCCGGAAAGGCGACCAGCGCGACGACGCCATAAGCGAGCACGACCGCTGCCGCGGCGACGACCTCGACGCTTCGCACGAGCGAGCGCGGATTTCGCCACAGCGCGTAGGCGGCGGGCGCCACGGCGGCGAGGCCGTAAGGCGGCTTCAGCGCGATCGCCAGCCCGACGCCGAGGCCGGCGGCGACGGCTTGCCATCGCTCGACCGGCGCGTGCTCGGCGCGGGCGAAGGCGAGCGCGAGATAGGGCGTGAGCAACGCCGCCGCCATCACGTCGCGCTCCATGAAGGCGTCGCCGGGCAGGAAAAACGCAACGAACAGCGCGACCGCGAAGCCGACCGGGCCGATCTCGCCGAGCCGGCCGGCGCGCTTCAGGATCGCGCCGGAGAGCGCGAGCGACAGCGCCGCGAGCGCAAAGCCGGCGTAGACGACAACCGTCTCCGAGGCGACGCCCAACGCCTTGGCGATGATGACTTCGGGCGCATAGACGAGCAGCGACGCCGGAGGATTGATCTCGAGAAAGTCGATGTAAGGCCGCTCGCCGGCGAACCAGCGCTCGTCCAGCATCAACAGCCAGGTCACGTCGCCCCACAGGCCGATCGACATCTGCCAGAGGATCGCCGCCGCGACGATGGCGAGCGCGAGCGCAGCGTAGAGCGGGATGCGGCCGAGGCGAGCCCGGCCGTGCGCGGCGACGAAGGCAAACGATGTCATCGGATCGGGCGCGCCCGCTCGGCGCGCGCGCTCTCGCCTTCCCGGGCAAAGCCGAATTCACGGTCGACGATATAGAGCGGCCGGCGCTTCACTTCGGTATAGATGCGTCCGACATAGACGCCGAGAATTCCCGTCATCAGCATGTTGGCGCCGCCGAGAAACGCGACGAGCACGATGATCGAGCTCCAGCCGCGCTCGAAATGCGCGCCCGCCATGAAGGACCCGATGACCCAGAGACCGTAAACGATCGCGAGCCCGGAGATCGCCAGCCCCGCCCACAGCGCGAATCTCAGCGGCGCATCGGAGAACGACACCACGCCGTTGGCGGCGAGGCGCAGCATCTTGGCGAGCGAGTATTTGGTTTCCCCGGCCGCGCGGGGCGGACGATGGAAGGTCACCACCGCCTGGCGGAAGCCGATCCAGGCGAACATGCCGCGTACGAAGCGCTCGCGCTCCGGCATGGCGAGGAAGGCGTCGAGCGCGCGGCGGTCGACGAGCCGGAAATCGCCGACATTGCGCGGGATTTCGACCTCGCCGAGCCGGGCGATGAGGCGATAGAACAGATCGGCGGTGGCGCGCTTGAACCGGCTCTCGCCCTCGCGCGTGAGCCGTTGCGCATAGACGATCTCGAAGCCCTGCTTCCATTTGGCGACCATCTCGAGCACGACCTCGGGCGGGTCCTGCAGGTCGGCGTCCATCACGATCACCGCGTCGCCCTCGGCGCGCTCCATGCCGGTGGTGATCGCGATCTGGTGGCCGAAATTGCGCGACAGCTTTATGAAACGATAACGCGAGTCGGCGCGCGCGCGCGCTTCCAGCACGATCGGGCTGGTGTCGCGCGAGCCGTCGTCGACGAAGATGACTTCCGCCGGGGCGTCGAGCCCCGCCATCAGATCGTCGAGCCGCTTCAGCAACAGCGGGATCACCGCCTCCTCGTTGAAGATCGGCAGGACCAGGGAATAGACCGGTTTCATGAGGCGGCTCGGGAATTGACCCGGCGTCAGACTTAAGCGGCAAGGCTTAAGAAAGGCGTAAACCAAGACGCTACCCCCGAGCGCCGCAGTTTGCTAGAGCACTATCTCGAGTGATGGACCGTCATTGCGAGCCAAGCGAAGCCATCCAGGGCGGCCGGGCCGCGGCCCCTGGATTGCGTCGTCGCTGCGCTCCTCGCAATGACGGCTTCGCAGGGGAACGTTCATGGACTGGGAAAACACGCCGGAATCATCGAACGTCGAAGACCGGCGCGGCGAGACCGCGAGCGGGCCGGCGCTCGGCGGCACGGGCGGGCTCGGTATCGGGGCCGTGCTCGTCGTGCTCGTCATCAGCTATTTCACCGGCATCAATCCGTCGCTGCTGCTGGGCGGGGCCGAGGTGCTCGAGAATGGGCGTCCGCAGACGAGCTACAACCCGCCGGTCCAGCGCGCGTCGCCGGCCAACGATCGCACCACGAGCCTCATTCGCCACGTGCTCGGCGAGACCGAGGCGGTGTGGCGGGAGGTGCTGCCGGCGCAGACCGGCGTGCAATATCAGGACGCGACGCTGGTGCTCTTTAGCGGCGCCACCGATTCGGGCTGCGGCGGCGCGCAGGCGGCGATGGGACCGTTCTATTGTCCCGAGGACAAGAAGATCTATCTCGATACCTCGTTCTTCCGCGACATGCAGACCCAGTACGGCGGCGGCGGCGATTTCGCCGACGCCTACGTGATCGCCCACGAGGTCGGCCACCACGTTCAGGACCTCATCGGCACGCTCGCCAAGACCGACGCCGCCAAGGCGCGGGTTTCGCGCACCCAGGCCAACGCCATCTCGGTGCGCGTCGAATTGCAGGCCGATTGTTTCGCCGGCGTCTGGGCCGCCAACGCCAACAAGAAGTGGAAGCTCATGGACCAGAACGACATCCAGCGCGCAATGGCGACGGCCGCGGCGATCGGCGACGACCGGTTGCAGACCGCCGCGCGAGGCTATGCCGTGCCCGACAGTTTCACCCACGGTTCTTCGGCCATGCGCCAGAAATGGCTCACCATCGGCCTGCAGAGCGGTCAGGTCGCTTCCTGCAACACATTTGCGCAGTGAGGCGGCCTTTGCCAATCAGGGGTCGCGATACTGCGCGTATCGGCCACTCGACCGCTCGGCGCGCTAGCACCTTCCCGGGCGCCGACGATACCCGAGACTTTGTACGAGATTGCGTAAATGGGCGCCACATTTTGCGAGGATGTGGGTCCCGGATGTCCCGCCTGGGCATCGACCAACTTTCGCTCGCCAGCGCCTTGGTCGAGACCCATTCTGGCCCGGGCGGCTTCACGGAAGACATCGCCGAAACTAGTGGCGCGCGTCCTTGGCAGCGATGCCATCTTCTGATTCTCTGCCGTCAGGATTCGACAGCGGAGATGATTCGTGGCTGGGAAGGATATCAGCTCGAGAAGTACGTTGTCAGGCTCAGCGAGGAGGAGCGGGGCCGGCTCGAAGATATCGTCAGTAAGGGCAAGCATGCGGCGCATTTGGCGACTCGGGCGCGCATCCTGCTGAAGGCGGACGTGTCGGAGGCGGGCGAGGGATGGAGCGACAGCCGGATCGCCGAGGCTTTGGACACCGGCTCGGCGACGGTCGAGCGGACGCGCAAGCTGCTTGTCGAGGAGGGTTTCGAAGCGGTCTTGACACGCAAGTACAATCCGAATTCGGCTCGGCCTCGAATATTCGACGGCGCGGCGGAAGCGAAGTTGATCGCGCTGACGTGCGGACCGGCGCCGGAAGGCTTCGCCAAATGGAGCCTGCGCCTGCTGGAGGAGAAAGTCGTCGAATTGAACATCGTCGAGAAGGCGAGCGACAACACGATCGGCCGGACGTTAAAAAAAACATTCTCCAACCCCATCTCAAAGAACAATGGGTGATACCTCCGCAGGCCAACGCGGCCTTCGTCGCCAACATGGAAGACGTTCTGGAGGTTTACCAAAGGCCGCGTGATTCCGAGCGGCCTTTGGTTTGTCTCGATGAAACGTCGAAGCAGTTGATCATCGAAACGCGCAAGCCGATCCCCGCCAAGTCGGGAAAGCCAGCGCGCGAGGACTACGAATACGAACGCCATGGCGTCGCCAATCTGTTCATGACGTTCGCGCCGCTCGAGGGTTGGCGGCATGTCGAAGTCACCGACCATCACGCCGCCGTCGATTACGCCCAGATCCTGAAAGACCTCTCCGACACCCATTTTCCCAACGCGGCCAAAATCGTACTGGTCCAGGACAATTTGAGCACGCACACGCCCGCATCGCTCTACGCCGCCTTCCCCGCCCCAGAGGCGCGTCGCCTCGTCGAGCGCTTCGAATGGCATTACACTCCAAAGCATGGAAGCTGGCTCGACATGGCCGAATCCGAGCTCGCCGTCCTCTCCTTCCAATGTCTCGATCGTCGCATTCCCGATAAGCCCTCCTTGACCCGGGAGGTTGCCGCCTGGGAAGAAAACCGAAACAAGCATCACGCCAAGGCAGACTGGCAATTCAAAACCGCCGACGCACGCGTCAAACTCAAAAGACTATACCCTCAATTCGCATGACTCGCGCCACTAGTGACGTAGGTCGGAGGATTTGGTGCGCTCCCGCCCTCATCCCGAGCTTGTCGAGGCGGCGGAAGAGGGCTGGGGGCGAACTGGGAGCGCGACACCTGGTGAGAAGCCCCTCGTATCTGGATCTTGGCGTCGTTGGGTTGTGTTGGGGGCGCTGCGAGGGGGCGGGTTAGCGCCCGAAGCGCCGTTCGCGGATCTACGTTGCCTTCGTCGCGCAGCCTGCTTTCGCTCAATCGACATAACCCTACCGCAAAACCCGCGCCTCGGGAATCAATTTTCTGACTTTCTAAATCTTTCCCCACACAACGCCTCCGCTTTTCCAAAACCGACCCGGGAGGCGACACGCGCAACGGAACCCTTACTACGCTTGGCTTCAACCCGGAGCGGAAGTTGGGCGGCTGCGGTTCGCGGATTCGCTAATGGCCGCCTTTTTGGGTATGGTCGCAACGGCGCCGGCTTCGCCATGCAGACAATCCATGTGATTATGTTATGCCCGCGGGCCGCCCGAGTTTGGGAATTTGCTAAGGCGTCACCGTAACAGCCGTAATTGCCGTAACGGCGCCGTAACACCCGCGACGCAGGCATCACCGTAACACCGGTGCCCTTCATCAACAGAGGCCGATCCAGATGACGCGAACACGGCAATGGCTGGTGCTATGCGTAGTGCTGCTAGGCACTTTCATGGCGGTCCTCGACGTCGCCATCGTCAATGTTGCAATCCCGTCCATTCGCGCCGATCTCCACGCTAGCTTCGGCGAGGTCGAGTTCGTTATCTCAGC
>JBKQKS010000220.1:0-5605 GCA_052147395.1 Roseiarcus sp. | reverse complement strand
TCGTTCGGTTGCTTGAAATGGAGGGCATCGCTGCTCTGGACATCACGCGCAATTTCATTTTCACGTGATCCGCGGCACCCCGGGTCGCGGCAATCGCCGCTCATATCGGACGAGTTTTACGATTATTGCCAATAGGTTAGCGGAGAATGGCTCATACCTATCTAAACTTAGGACTCTCCCATGAGGTGACAAGCTGCGCGAACGTGTGGAATGAGCTGCGGCAAACGACCGCTCTCTTTACTGTTTCGCGCCCACCCGCATTGGGGCAAATTACCGTTGCGATCGCGACGGGGGTTGCGGCATGGTCGGTCAGAAGCCAGGCGCACGATGGGGCGCGCTTCTCCTCTTTGGAGTTTTCGCTGTACTGGCCATACAATCGCGGTTCGCGCCGAACGAATCGCGCCCCGACCTTACGGCGTCGCTCGCGGCCACACCGACTGCGGTGTTGCAGCCCCGGTCAAATGCCTCCGAAGTCGCGCCCAAACCAGCACCTACCCACACGCTGGTCGCGCAAATGGTGATTAGTCATGGCCCGCCAGATGGGGCGGCAGGGATCAAGTGGGACGAGCCGCTCCCGACAAAGGAACGTCTGCGGGCTACCGTGATGAAAGGTTGTTCGGCCATTGCCGAAAAGAAGGACCTCGTCGATCGACCGGGCTGCTATCACATGCATACCTCAGCAGGCGACATCGACTTTTTCGGACAAGACCGAGATGTGCCGAGCATCTACGGAGTCGGGGTATCCGAGCGGTCTCTGGAATGGTCTCACATGAAATTCTTCGCGGCGCAGTTGTATGTCCACAATTACACGGAGGCTGACCTGGCATCGATCCTTGCCGGCCTCGTCCGAGACTACGGAGATCCCACTTTCGTCAATGACTCTCTACACCTGAAACAATGGAAATGGCCTGACAACAAAGTTGAGGTCTCACTCTATTTTGACCCGACTCCGAAGCCTTCCTTGGGAGGGACGAAGCCTCCGGCAACCACGTTGACGGTCGCGTTTGAGCGTGACCCCTTTGCGCGGCCGGTTAACGCGCAGGAGAGCGACGACAAGGCGTGCAACTCCTCTGAAAGGCAGCGCGCCGCCGCCGCGCGCGCGATCCGGTCGGCTGGGTACGACTGTAAGACGGCGGACTCGGTGTGCCCCTACATTTTCAGCGAGGGTTTCACGGTCTCGTGCAATAACTATCGATATGTTTTCGAAATCGAGAATCACGGCGGCAGATGGTCAGTTACCGCCAAGTAGAAATCGATTTTGCCAGGGCGTTGGCGTTCCCACACTTCCATGCGGTCGATCGGCGAACGTCATTCGGGGAACAGGGTGCCACTTACTTCATTCTCAATTCTTTCGATCGGCCATCAGGGTGCTCTGGAAAATAAAGCAAGTGTCACCATATATACACCGTATATACTGTTCGGCGGTCCGGCTCATCGGCGGCCGGTGAGCGCCGCTTTGGCGGCCTCAGAGGTCTTCGGGCGCCAGGCCCGATCGTCTGGCAATCCTCTCCAGCATTCGCGGCCCAATTTCATCGGCATCGTGAAAGGCGAACACGAGGTCGGGCCACCCGTCGCGTTGGAGCGTGCAATGCGACCCCGTACGGCGCTTCAGCCGCCAGCCGATCCGGTTGCAGGGCGTCCAGAACCCGACGCGCCTTCGCCCCGCCAAATCGGCTCATTCGGCTGCGACGAGAAATTGGATCGGCATCTGCCGCTGTTCGTCGTGCTCCAACCGCTCGGCGAGCACACGAAAGGCGAGCGCTTCCGCTCGGGCCATGGCGACGGCGCGAGTGGGTCCATAGGCCATCACGCCCGCGAGTTCAGGGACTTCGGCCAGCCAACGGCCGTCGGTTGCCTGTTCGGTTTCCAATGTCAGTCGCATCGTTGGAAATCCTAGCCCTCACCGCCTTCCGCCGAGCTCGTCGATATGGGCGAGCATGTCGGCGGGGTCCTCGTAGACGCGCAGCGCCGAGGCCTCTTTCAGCTCCGTCGCGCCATAGCCGCCGCTGAGCAGGCCGACCGCGAGCGCCCGGCAGCGCGCGGCGGCGAGCATGTCCCAGATCGAATCGCCGATGACATAGGCGGTCTCGATCGGCGCGCCGAGCTTTTCCGCGGCGGCGAGGAACAGGTCCGGGTCGGGCTTGGCGTATTTGACGAGGTCGCGGGTCACGATCGGCGTCTTGTCGATGTCGACGCCGAGCGCGCGAAGATTGACTTCCGCGGTCTCCATGCGCCCGCTGGTCGCGATCGCCCAGCGGGCGCCTGCGGCGGTGAGAAAGTCGAGCAGTTCGCGCGCTCCCGGCAGCGGCCGGATTTTCGAGCCGAGCTGGCGATAGGCGGCGGCGTGAGCGATGCGCAGGCGGTCGGCGAGTTCGTCGGTCATCGCGACGCCGGTCTCGCGTGCGAGCTGATTGGCGAACAGGCCGCCGCTCATGCCGATCTTGCGGTGGATGCGCCACACCGAGAGCTCGAGGCCCTCGGCGTCGAGGGCCTCCTTCCAGGCGAGCACGTGTTGGTAGACCGAATCGACGAGCGTGCCGTCGAGGTCGAACAGGAATGCGGGGTCGATGCGCATGGCGGGCCTCCGTCACCCGAAGGCATAGCAGACTCGGCGCCCCCGCGCCCTTCCTTTGCCGACACAAAAGTGCTTAATGGCGCGAAACTCGGCACGAGAGGCTCGCCATGGCGGATCACGCCATACCGCACTTTCATAACGATCCCGGCGTTTCCACCATCAAAGTCGGCGTGAAGGAATTCATGTGCACCGGCGCCCTGCCGCCGTTCGACCACCCCCACATCTTCATCGACATGGGCGGCGACAGCGAGGCGATCTGCTCTTATTGCTCGACGCGTTTCGTCTACGATCCCAAGCTCGGCGCCCACGCCGACCCGCGGGAATGCGAGTGGCGCGGAGCGGCGTGACGCCATGCCTCGCGCGCTGATCGCCGGGGCCGGCATCGGCGGCCTCGCCGTGGCGCTCGGCCTCGACAGCGCCGGCTTCGACGTTTCGATCTTCGAACGCTTCGAGGCGCTCGCCGAGTTCGGCGCCGGCCTGCAGATCACCCCCAACGCCACCCGCATTCTCGAGGGTCTGGGCGCGCTCGACCGTGTGCTCGAGGCCGCGACAGAGCCGAGCGCTATCATGATTCGCCGCGGCCGCGACGACCGCGAGCTGGCGCGGCTCGACATTTCCAACGCCCGCGAGCGCTGGCGCGCGCCCTATCTCGTCATCCATCGCGCCGACTTGCAGCGAGCGCTCGCCGATGTCGCGGCGACCCGTCCGCACATCGAGCTGAAGCTCGGCCACGCCGTCGGCGGCGTCGCCGAGACCCCCAACGGCGTCGCCTTCGGCCTCAAGCGCGGCCTCATCTCGTTGCGCGAGAGCGGCGATGTCGCGATCGGCGCCGATGGGCTGAAGTCCAAGGTGCGCGAGCGGCTGGGCGTCGGCGGCCCCGACGACACTGAGTTTTCCGGCCGCGTCGCGTTCCGCGCCACCCTAGCCGCGTCCGAGCTCTCCGCGGTGTTCGCCGAGCCGGTCGTCAACCTCAGGCTCGGGCCGCGCGCCCATCTGGTGCATTATCCGCTGCGCAAGGGCGCCGAGGTCAATCTGGTCGCGACCATCGAATCGGGCTGGCGCGGCAAGCCCGGCGACGATCCCTGGGACGGCGAAGCCGACCGCGAGGCGCTGACCCGCGCCTTCGCCGACTGGTCGCGCGAGGCGCGCGACCTCATCGCCAAGCCGGCGCGATGGCGCGCGTGGCCGCTCAGGCACCGGCCGCCGATCGCGTCTTATGCCGCCGGCCGGGTGGCGATCGCCGGCGACGCGGCGCATCCGATGGTCCCGTTCCTCGCGCAGGGGGCAGGGCAGGCGATCGAGGACGCCGGTTCGTTGTCGCGGCATTTGATCTCGACGCGCGACATTCCCGCCGCGCTCGCCGCCTATTCGCGCGAGCGGGCGCCGCGCGCCGGGCGCGTGCAGCGCGACGCGCTCGGGCAGGCCAAAATCTACCATCTGAGCGGCGCCGCGGCGCTCGCCCGTGACCTCGTCATGCGCACGCTCGGGTCGGAGACGCTGCTCAGCCGCTTCGACTGGATCTACGCCGCCTGAGACGCTCCCCAGCGGGTGAGCGCGAGCGCCACGCCGCCGATGACCAGCCCCCAGAAGGCGCCGCCGATGCCGTAGAAGCCGACGCCCGAGGAGGAAACGAGGAAGGTGGTGAGCGCCGCCTCGCGTTCCCGGGGCTCGACGAGCGCGTTGTGCAGCGACGAGCCGAAAGCGCCGAGCAACGCCAGCCCCGCCACCGCCTCGACCAGGATCGGCGACACGCTGGCGAAATGCGTCACCGCGCCGGCGGTGAGCCCCAGCGCGATAGAGACGGCGCCGGAGGTCACGGCCGCGATCCAGCGCAAGCTCGGGTCCGGGGAGGCGTCGGGCGAAGCGCACATCGCGGCGACGATCGAGCTCAAGTTGACGGCATGGCCGCCGAACGGCGCCGCGGCCAGCGTAAACGCGCCCGTCGTCATGATGAGCGGCCCGGGCGGCGGCCGGTAGCCGAAGGCGTTGAGCACCGCGAGTCCGGCGAGATTCTGCGAAGCCATGGTGACGATGAACAAAGGCAGCGCGAGGCTCACTATTGCGTCGAAGGTGAACGTCGGCGCGACGAGGGCAAGTTTCGGCGTCGCCGCGGCGAGGTCGAGGTTCGCGCCGTCGTAGAGGATGACGAGCCCGGCGACGATCGCCGCCGCGGGCGTCGCCCAGATGCGCTTCCAGCGCGAGACCACGAACCAGCTCGCGATCACCAGCGTCGCGGGAATCGGGATTTCGATCAGCGCCTTGATCGGTTGCAGGCAGAGCCCGAACAGGATGCCGGCGAGCATCGCATTGGCGAGAGAAGAGGGGATTGCCGCCACAGCGCGCGCAAAAGGCCTGATCAGCCCTGCGGCGACGATGAGCAGCCCGGTGACGAGGAACGCGCCGACCGCGGCGGGAAAGCCGCCGCCGACCGCGCCGGTCGCCGCCAGCAGCGCCGCCCCCGGCGTCGACCAGGCGCAGGCGACGGGCGCCTTGAAGGCGATGCTGAGCACAATGCTGGAAAGCCCCAACGCGATCGACAGCGCCATCAGCCCCGAGGCCGCCTCCGCATCACTGGCCCCGACGTCGCCGAGCCCTTTGAGCACCACCGGAAACGCTCCGAGGAAACCGACGAAGGCGGTGACGATTCCGGTCGCAATCGGCGCAGCGTAAAGGGATTTGCTCATACGCGGAGCTTACGGGGTTTCCGCTTTTCGATCCAGGGCGAGGCTTCGCGCTTCAGGCCTTCAGCCTGACGAGCGCGCCGCCGCCGCCGTCGCTGCCCAGAGTGAAGGACGCCGCGGTGAAAGTCTCGCCGAATTGCAGAGATGCCTTTGCGCCGTCGAACGTGAGCGTCAACGTGCCGCCGCCGCCCGCGGCCGAAGTCCAGCTCTCTCGAATGCCTTTGTCGTAGCTGAAGGCGAGAAGATCGATCGCGTCGGCGGCGCCGAAATCCTCGATTGTGTTGCCGAGCGGCGAGCCGCCGCCGATCTGCAATTCCGCCTTGGTCGTCCCGCCGACGAACTCGATCGC
>JBKQKS010000219.1:0-14839 GCA_052147395.1 Roseiarcus sp. | reverse complement strand
CGTGATTGCATCGTCGACTTCGTCGATCGCTTCAGCTCTTCGATTTGCCATATCGGGCCTCGTAATCCTGTTGCGCCGCCTTCAACCGTCTGGCGACGAGTTCCACGTCGACGAGGCCTCGAAGCCGCCCGGGACGATCGAGTGGGGGTGACGGGCCATTACGCCAGGAGCTTCGTGGGGACGCCGAGCGCGGAACCGGCTTCGGCGAGGCGTTTGTCGAGGGTCTCAACGGTCGCCCCGTGCTGCGACGCGACCGCGAGATGCAGCGCGTCGCCGGCGCGTAAGCCCAGCCCGTGCTGATCGGCGAACTTCGCGGCGGCGCGGAAATGCGCGCCCGTCACCGGCAGCACGGCAAAACTCTCGGCGACGTGTCTGTTGAACATCGCCAGCGCTGCTGCTCGCTGATCGAGGGAAATCTGGCCCGCGCGCAGCTTGATAGCCAATGCCGAGGACATCTCGGTGACTGTCCAGTCGCTTATCGACAGTTCGTCGGGCGCCTGCGCCGCGAGCCAGCGCTGAACCGTCTCCGTCATCGCCTCGCGGCAGAAAGCGGCGACGAGGACCGAAGTGTCGAGATAAAACATCAATAGCGGTCGCCGTCTCGCATCGAGCGAACGAATTCGCCGGCGCCTTCGGTCTCAGTCGGCTGGTTCTCCGTCAGGGCCTGAAGCTCTGCCAGGTCGATGCGCGCGAGGGGACGGACGACGCTCGTCAGTCGCGCGACCGGCCTCCCGCGACGCGTGATGTCGATCGTATCACCCGCTTCGACTCGGTCGATCAGTTCGCTCAGATGGGCCTTGGCCTCTACAATATTGACAGCGGCCATAGCGCACTCCTGACCATATAGATGGTCATATAGCATATCGTGCGCAACAGCTCCAGAGGCAATTTGACACGTCCGCTCCCGCGGCGACGGCGACCGAAGCTTAGCCGACGTTCCTTTCCGGAAGGCCTGGAGGACCACGGCGAAGGGCCCTTCGGGGGCGCCGAACCGAGTTCCAACGGCGTCGCGACCGCGCATGACGACGAAAGCCCGGCGAATGTTTTCGCCAGGCTCGAGACTTTCGGGCCATGCTCGCCGGGAACGTCGGGGGTGTTATTGCGGCTCGGGGCCGGCGTCGTCCGCGTTCGCGCTCGGGTCGGCGGCCGGCGGCGCCGCAGGCGCGGCCGGCTTGGCGGCGTGGCTCTCGAGCACGTCGGTCAACTTGTTCACGCCTTCGAAGCCGGCGATTGCGGCCGCGCCCTTGACGAGAATGCCGGCGTTCGGGTCGATGGCCTCCGCGGCCTGTTCGGCGGCGACGGCGCCGGCGACTTCTTCGATCAGCTTTCCAATGCCCATAGCGTCAACTCCCTTTGGAGAGGACGCTTCCTACCACAAACGAGGCGAAGCGCATATGAAGGCGCTCCGGCCGCAGCGAGGCCGGGCCGGCCCCGCCGACGGGAACCGATCGAAGAGCGAACAGGTGTCGAAATCCACGCGCGCAACGAAATTTCTGGTTGAGGCGGGGGCGGCTTTCACGGTGGCGAGCTACGACTACGACCCGGACGCCGACAAGATCGGCTTGCAAGCTGCCGAGGCGCTCGGCGAACCGCCCGCGCGCCTGCTGAAGACGCTGATGGCCAAGGTCGACGGCAAGCCGGTCTGCGTCATCGTCCCCTCCGATCGCGAAGTGTCGATGAAGAGGCTCGCGCACGTGTTTGGCGGCAAATCGGCGGAAATGATGAAGCCCGCCGAGGCGGAGCGATCTTCCGGCTACAAGGTCGGCGGCATCAGCCCGTTCGGACAAATGCGACACTCGCCCGTCGCGATCGAGGAAACGGCGCTCGCCGAGCCCTACGTTTACGTCAACGGCGGCCAGCGCGGGCTGCAGGCGCGGCTCGCGCCGCGCGACGTCGTCAGGCTCCTCGACGCCGTCGCTGCGCCGCTCGCCGCCTGAGGCGCGCGTCCTTGACCTTGCTCCGCGACGCGGCTACCAGACGGCGCGCGCACGCGCATAGGACTTGCGAGCCTTTTCGGCTGCGATTCGAGGGCCGGTGGCCGACCGGGCGCCGAGCAGGATGGCATGGACCTCTATTGGCTTCCCGAACCCCAGGATTGGCCGGGCGCCGTGCGCCGCCTCGACAGGGAAACGGACCGGGCGCGGATCTGGGCCGAGCTCGTCGCGCTCGCCAACACGCGCCTGGATCTCGTGCGCACCCACCGCCTCGACAAGACTCTTCAGCGCCATTTCGCCGCCGAACCGCCGCCGGGGCTGGCCAGCGGGCCCGTGCGGTTGGCGCTGCTCGGCTCGTCGACGCTCGGCCATCTGGTCCCGGCGATTCGCGTCGCCGGCGCTCGGCACGGGCTGTGGATCCGCTGCCACGAGGGCGCTTACGGGCAATTCATGCAGGAGCTGGCAGACCCCGGCTCGGTTACCAGGGCATTCGCGCCTGCGACCGCGCTCCTCGCGCTCGATGCGCGCCATGTGACGCGCGGGCTCGATCCGACGGCCGGAGTTGAGGCCGCTGCCGCTGCGCTCGTAGCGGCGTCCGCCGAGTTCGGCCGCGCCTGGGCGCTTGCGCGCGAGGCGGGGATCGACGTTATCCAGCAGACCGTGCTGCCGGTGTTCGCGCCGCTCATCGGCGAGAACGAGCACCGGCTCGCGAGCTCGAAGGCGCGCTTCGTCGCTGCGATCAACGAGTGGCTGCGCCGCGAAGCCGATGCCGAGGGCGTCGACCTGCTGGCGATTGACGCCTTCGCCGCAGACCAGGGGGTGTCGCGCTGGCACAATCCGGTTTACTGGCTGAGCGCCAAGCAGGAGGTGAGCGCGGCGGCGGCGATGCTCTATGCGGATCATTTGGTCCGGCTCATCGCGGCGCGTCAGGGGCGGTCGCGCAAATGTCTGGCGCTCGATCTCGACAACACGTTGTGGGGCGGCGTGATCGGCGACGATGGGCTCGACGGCATCGTGGTCGGTGAGGGCAGCGCGTCGGGCGAGGCGTTCCTCGATCTGCAGGCGACGGCCCTGCATCTGGCCAAGCGCGGCGTCATTCTCGCGGTTTGTTCCAAGAACGACGAGGCCAACGCCAAGGCGCCGTTCGAGCGGCATCCGGACATGCTGCTGAGACTGTCCGACATCAGTTGTTTCGTCGCCAATTGGCGCGACAAGGCGGCGAACCTGCGGCGCATCGCCGCCGAGCTCAACATCGGCCTCGATGCGCTGGTGTTCGTCGACGACAATCCGTTCGAGCGCAACCTCGTGCGCGCCGAGTTGCCGATGGTGGCGACGCCGGAAATCCCCGACGATCCCGCGAGGGTCGCGCGCACGATTCTCGACGCCGGTTATTTCGAGGGCGTCGCGGTCACCAACGAGGATCGCGAGCGCACGGGCCAGTACCGCGCCAACGCCGAGCGCCAGGCGCTGCAGGCGAGCGCGACCGATCTGCCAGCCTATTTGCGCAGTCTGGCGATGGAGCTGATCGTCAAGCCGTTCGATCGGCTCGGGCTGCAGCGCATCGTGCAGCTCATCAACAAGACCAACCAATTCAATCTGACGACGCGGCGCATGACCGAGGCCGAGGTCGTCGAGACGATGCAGGACCCGCGGGCCTTCGGCCTGCAGTTCAGGCTCGTCGATCGGTTCGGCGACAATGGAATCATTGCGATCGTCGTCGGCCGCCGCGAGGCGGACGAGGTGGCGCTGGACGTCTGGTTGATGAGCTGCCGGGTGCTCGGCCGGCGGGTCGAACAGGCGACGCTCAGCGTCGCCGTCGAGGCCGCGCGGGCTCTCGGCGGCAAACGGTTGATTGGCCGCTACGTTCCGAGCGCGAAGAACGCGATGGTGAAGGACCATTACGCCAGATTGGGTTTTACGCGAATGGCCGAGCGCGACGACGGCGAGACGGTCTGGGCGTTCGACCTCGTCTCGGCGCCGTCGAGCGAAATCATCATGAAGATCACGTGGGGGTAGGGGATGGAGGAAACCAAAATCTATCTGGCTCTCGACGAAATCTTTCAGGATTTCTTCGCCGATTCGACGCTCGCGCTCAGGCCCGAAACCACCGCCCGCGATGTTCCCGGCTGGGATTCGCTCAACCATTTGAGCCTGATGATCGCGGTCGAGAGCCGGTTCGGCATCCGGCTCACGACGGCGGAGATCGAGAAGCTCACACGCGTCGGCGATCTCGCCGCCGTCATCGCCGCCAAGCTCGGCGACGCCGGCGCTCGCGCCCGGAGTTCCCATTGAACCTCGCTTTCGATCATCTCGGGATCATCGTCGCCGACATCGTCGCCGGCCGCGAGCATTTGGCTCGCGCCTTCGCGGTGCGCGAGTGGACAGACGCCGTCGACGACGCCGTCAACCAAGTCAGCGTGCAGTTCGGGCGCGACGCGAGCGGATTCTGCTACGAAGTCATCGCGCCGTTCGGCGATCGAAGCCCGATCCTGCGCGCGTTGAAAGCGCGCAATCCGATCCTCAATCACATCGCCTATCGCACCGACGACCTCGACGCCGGCGCCGAACTCCTGCGCGAGCAACGCTTCGCGCCGGCGGGGCCGCGCCGGCCCGCAGTCGCCTATGGAGGCCGGCCGATCCAATTCTTCGTGTCGCCGCTCGGTTTCATAGCGGAACTCATAGAGGCTTTCGATCATCGGCACGCGTTTCGCGCGCTCACCGACGGGGATTGAGCGAGCATGGCGCGGAACCGCAAGGTCGTGTTCTTCGGCAATTGCCAGGCGCAGGCGCTCGCCACGGTCTACCGCGCCCATTTCGGCAGCGCGGTCGGCGACGATGTCGCCTATGCCGACAGCCACAACGTGCTGACGGACCCAGAATTCGCGACGCGCGCGCTGAGCGAGGCCGATGTCGTCGTCTCCCAAGTGTTCGATTTCCCGGCCCCGCTGAAGGCCGAGGATCTGCAGCCGCATTGCATCACTTGCCGGTTTCCCTCGGTCGTGGCCGGATTCTACTGGCCGTACGCGAGCCAGCCGCACATCGAGACGCCGAAGGACGACCCGGAGCCGCCCTATCCGGCGCAACTCGGCGACCGCTATCTCAATGGCCTCATCGCCAAGGGAGTCGCCCCGGAGGCCGCGCTCGAGCAATATCTCGAGCTCGACATCGCCAAGGCGGCGAACGCCGATCGGCTGCTCGAGCTCGGGCTCGACAAACAGCGCAAGCGCGACGCAGAGGCCGGGACGGACATCGCGACCCGGCTCGAGCAGCGCTTCCGCTCCGAGCCGCTGTTCTTGACCCCCGACCACCCGAGCCTCGAGGTGTTCTCGTGGGTCGCGCGGCAGGTCTACCCGCAGCTCGGGAACGCCGAAGCCGAGGTGGAGGACGCGCTGAAGATTGAGCCGCGCGCGCCCTTCCCGCGCTCGGCGCTGCCGATCCATCCCCGGCTCGCCGAACATTTCGGCCTCGAGTTTGCCAACGCAGGAACGCGCTACCCCTATTTCGAAGAGGGCGCGTTCACTTTCGCCGAATACGTCCTCCGGTATATGCGCTACGAGTGGAACGCCGACCTGCGCAAGGGCATCCACGACGGCTCGCTGCCCTACGAGCAGCGGGCGCCGCTGCTCGCCAAGGCGCTCGAAGCGAGCCCGAACTCGGCGGACGGCTGGCGCGTGCTCGGCGAGCAGCATCTGAGGCATTCCGACCCGAGCCGGGCGCGCGAAGCGGCGCGCAAGGCCTACGCCGCCGACCCCGCCGATCCCGAGGTCTGGCGGCTGTTGGCCGAGATCGAAATCTTCGACAAAAACGTGAAACGCGCCGAAGCGATCTGCGGCCTGGCGATCGCGAAATTTCCGTACGCGCCGAGCCTGCGCCACGTGATGACCCGCATTGCTCGAGCGGCGGAAAACACCGCGCTCGCGGTCGAGAGCGCTCAGCAAGCGGCGCGGCTCCGACGCGGCGATGCGACGCAACAGGAATTCCTCGAGCGCACGATTCGCTGGGCCGAGGCGCGCGCCGGCGCGGCGCCCCCCGAGATCGACATCGAGGCCGAATGCGCGAAAGCCGAAGCGCTCGAACGGGCCGGCGACGCCGCCGCCGCCGTCGCCATCCTGGAACGGGTCATAAAGCAGCGTCCCGGCGATGCGCATCTCGTCGCCCGGCTCGGCAACCTCTACCTGCGCCAGCGCAATCCCGCCGCCGCGGAGGCGAAATTCCGCGCCGCCATCGCCCTCGATCCCGATTTCCCGGCCTTCCGCAATGGGCTCGCGATCAGCTTGCTCGACCTCGGGCGCCTCGACGAATGCGACGCCATCATTCGGCCGCTCGCCGCGCGAGGGCTTCGCGACCCTCACATCTACGCGACGCTGGCGCGCTTGCAAACGCAGCGCAATGAACTCGAGCAAGCCGAGGCGACGCTGAGGGCGGCGATCGCCGTCGATCCCTCGCTTTACGGCCTTCACGTTGCGCTCGCCGACATCTGCTGGCGCGCCGGTCGGCAGCCCGAAGCGGTCGCGGTGCTCGACGGCCTGGTCTCCCGCGGGGTCGAGGATCCGGCCGTTCTGATGCGGCTCGGCCTATTCGAGGGGCGCCGAGGCCGCTTGCCGCGCGCCGAGGCGCTATTGCGCAGAGTGGTCGCCGCCGACCCCGCGAATCTGGAGTTCAAGCTGCGGCTGACCGAGCTGCTGATCCTGGAGCGCAAGTTCGCCGACGCCGAGGCGGTCCTCGCGGAGATCGAGGCGACGGGTCGTCACGCGGCGGAAATTCAGGCGGCGCGGGCGCTCATCCAGCGGCTCGCGGCCCGCTGAGACGATTTCCGGTCGATCGGCGCGGTTTAGGCGCCGGCTTCGCGAAACCCGAGTCGATCGCCCGGAAACCATATGGCGCCCTGAAACGGCGGAGATATTCACCCCCATCCCAACCCTCCCTCATCGAGGGGAGGGAGTTCGTTCCGACCGATCCTGATCGCAAACCGCTCTAGGCGAGCCAGCCGTTCGCCGCCAGCCCCGAGAACAGCAGCAGCCCGGCGTCGCGGTTGGAACGGAACAGTCTGAGCGCCGTCGCCGGGCTGCGAGCATCCATGCGCCAGACCTGCCAGGCCAGATGCGCGGTATAGGCGAGCCAGCCGAGCCCCGCGATCCAGCCCGCGCCGGCGCCGACGAGGGCCGCGAGCGCGAGCACCGCAGCGAGCGCATAGAACAGCGCGACCGCGAGCCGCGCCCGGGCGCCGAACAGCCGCGCCGTCGAGCGGATGCCGACGATCGCGTCGTCACGCGCGTCCTGCTGGGCGTAGATCGTGTCGTAGCCGATCGTCCAGCACACGGCAGAGGCGTAGAGCAGGAACGCCGGCCAAGCGAGCGATCCATAGTAGGTGCTCCAGCCCATCAGCGCGCCCCAGGAGAAGGCGAGGCCGAGCACGAACTGCGGCCAGGACGTCACGCGCTTCATCAGCGGATAGACGGCGACGACGACGAGCGAGCTAAGGCCCACGGCGATCGAAAAGACGTTGAAACAGACGAGCACGGCGAGCCCGACCAGCGACTGAACGACGAGGAACGCGGCGGCGGCGCGCACCGATATACGGCCCGAGGGCAGCGGGCGACCGCGGGTGCGCTCCACGCCGGCGTCCAGATCGCGGTCGAGGATGTCGTTGTACGCGCAGCCGGCGCCGCGCATGGCGATCGCGCCGACCAGGAACAGCAGCAGATGCCAGAGATTGGGCCCGTGGCCGGCCGCGAGCGAGGCGAGCGCCGCCGATTGCCAGCACGGCGCGAGCAGCAATTGCCAGCCCGCCGGCCGGTCCCAGCGCGCGAGCTGCACATAAACCAGCGCCCAGCGCGGCGCGAGCCTCAGAACCAAGCTTCGCGCGCGTGCATCGGGCAGCACGGACTCTGTCAAAGCGGACCCGTCGGCAATTGCGGCGCCGTCGGCGCGCCGCCGTTCTGAGCCTGTTCCTTCATCTTCTTGAACGCGACGGCGGCCTGGCACGCCCGGGCGCTGAACGACGCGCTCTTGGAGTGCGCCGCCTCGAGCTGCGAGATCATTTCCGCGGGAATGCTGCACCAGTCCTGGTTCTTCTTCATGTAGGCGATGAGCCTGTTCTCGATCTCTATCAACGGCCGCGACTTGGCGCAGAACAGCGTCGGGTCGATCTGCTTGCCCTTCTGCGCAAAGACCATCTCGTTGATCGATTTCATCTGCGCCACACGTTGCTGCATCAGCGGCCCGATGTCGGTGCTGCAATCCGCGAGAGCCTGAGACAAGCCGCCGGCCGCCCCCAGGAGGCAGGCCAGCGCCAGAAAACCGAGACGGCGAGCCGACATGACGAAATGATCCCGAACGATGAACGCCCCCGCTATACGATCGAACGGCGGCGCGCTGCAACAGCCCTGCGAAAACGGCAAAAGCGCGGCGAGACGCAGATTTCACACCCATCCCCGCCCGGCGAAGTCGAGCGCATAGGCCTCCGGGCGCGAGGCGATCGCCGCCATGCCGACCAGCACCGAATCGGTTTCGGTGACGAGCCGTGTCGGGATCTTGGCCATGAAGCCGATCGGCGCCTTGTCCTCGAAGGCGCGGCGGAACTCGGCCTCGTCGAGGAAATCGACGATGCGCGGCAGCACGCCGCCGGCGAGCGTCACGCCGCCGAGCGCGACGAAGGCGAGCGCGATGTCGCCGGCGAGCCGCCCGACGATGCGCCAGAACAGTTTCAGGCTCTCGGCCTCGGGGCCGGAGCGGTTCTCCAGCGCCGCGGCGACGATCGCCGGGCCGTCGGCCGCGGAAGGCGGTAGGCCGGCGGCGGCGAGCCGGGCGCGGTGCACGCGCACCAGGCCCGGCCCCGAGATTACGCTCTCCGTAGTGATGCGGCCGTGGGCGCGCTCCAGATGCGGCCAGATCGCCCATTCCTCGTCGGTCGCCGGACCGAAGCCGGCGTGGCAGGCCTCCGAGGCTAACGGGGAGTGACGCCCGCCGGCATCGGCGAGCGCGCCGACTCCAAGCCCGGTGCCGGGCCCGAGGATCACCTGCGGCCCGCGGGCGTCGTAGGCCAGCGGCCCGACGCGCCGCGCCCAACCCTGCGGAATGGACGGCAGCGACAGCGCCTGGGCCTCGAAATCGTTGAGCAGCAACCCCTGCCCCAGCCTCAACCGGCGCGCCGCCTCCGGCCCATCGATGACCCAGGGCGCGTTGGTGAGCTTCAAGCTGCGCCCGACCACCGGCCCGGCGCCGCAGGCGATGAGAGAAGCCGGCCGCGCGCCGACGCCGGGGATCGCCGCCTCGACCGCCTCGACGAGCCCCGGGTAATCCCAGGTCTTCAAATACGCCGGCTCGCCGAGCGGCGCTCCCGCTTCGCGCTGCAGCGCGAAACGCACGTTGGTGCCACCGATGTCGGCGATGAGGACGGGAAACGGATAGGCGCTCATATCTGAGATAAGCCGACGCCTCCGCCCTCGCGTCAAGGGCCTGTGCAAAAACATCGGCGGATCGGAGCGCGCGTCCCGCCTCGAGCTATTCTGCCGCCGATTCGCGAGGACGGATGGGCGAGTTCAGCTTCTATGAATTCTTCTGCGGCGGCGGCATGGCGCGCGCCGGCCTCGGGCCGCGCTGGCGCTGCCTGTTCGCCAACGACGTCGACGCCGCCAAGGGCGCGAGCTACGCCGCCAACTGGGGGGTCGAGGCGCTGCGGCTCGCCGACGTCAACGCGCTGACGGCGCGCGACCTGCCGGGCCGCGCCGACCTCGCCTGGGCGTCCTTTCCCTGTCAGGATCTTTCGCTCGCCGGTCCCGGCGCCGGGCTCGACGGCGCGCGCTCGGGGGCCTTCTGGCCGTTCTGGCGGCTGATGCGGGCGCTGCGGCGCGAAGGTCGCGCGCCGAGAACCATCGTGCTGGAGAACGTGCGCGGCGCGCTCACCTCGCGCGGCGGCGACGATTTTCGCGCCATTCTCGAAGCGCTCGCGGAGGCCGGCTACGTCTACGGCGCGCTGATGATCGACGCCGTCGATTACGCGCCGCAGTCGCGGCCGCGGCTATTCGTCGTCGCCGTATCGGAGGCGCTGGCGATCCCGTCGGCGCTCGTCGCCGCGGGACCGTCCGACGCCCACCCGCTTGCGCTCAGCCGAGCGCTCGAAAGGCTTTCGCCCGAGGCCGCCGCGGCCTGGCGTTGGTTGCGGCTGGAAGCTCCGGCGCGGCGCAATGCCGATCTCGTCGACATCCTCGAGGACGACGCGGCGATCGCGCGCTGGGCCACGCCGGCTCAGACCCTGCGCCTGCTGTCTCTCATGAGCCCGACGCAGCGGCAAAAGCTAGCGGAGGTTCAGCGCTCCGGCGCGCGCGCGGTCGGCGCCGTCTATCGCCGCACCCGGCGCGATGCGGAGGGCAAGCGCGCGCAACGCGCGGAAGCGCGGTTCGACGGCCTCGCCGGCTGCCTGCGCACCCCCGCCGGCGGCTCCAGCCGGCAGACGCTCATCATCGTCGAGGGCGAACGGCTGAGGAGCCGCCTCCTCACCCCGCGCGAGGCCGCGCGCCTGATGGGCCTGCCAGACACTTATCGCCTGCCCGCCGGCGCCACCGAGGCCTATCACCTCCTTGGCGACGGCGTCGTCGCGCCGGTGGTGCGCCGGCTCGCCGACGAGATTCTGGAGCCGATGTTGCGGGCGCGGAAGCGGGAGGAGCGGAGGCGCGCCTAAGGCGACGCGGCAATCCAGGGGCCGCGGTAACCGGGGCAGATTCCCTGGCGCTATTGTAGGCGAGGTCGTTGACCTCACTCCTCCCGCTTGGAAGAGTCGTGTGAGAATGAGGCGCTTACGCGCCGACCGAGGTCGTCCTTCGACAAGCTCAGGATGAGGGACCTCGGCTACAGAATCGCACCGCCCGGGAATCTGCCCCGGTTGCGAGGCCCTGCAGGCGCAGCCGATGCCGATGAACGGCTTGCCGGGGTTTTCGCCGCCATGGCCGCCTCCGTCGCGGCGTTCAATCTGATGTCACGCGACGGGTCTAACCGAGGCGCCGATGGCGCTCGACCCGGACGCGTTGCAGCGGCAACGCGGTTGTGCTCGCGAGCGGGGCTGTCGATCCAGTCGAGGGGTCCCATGTCGACATCCGCAACCGTTCGCAACAAGACCTGGGCCGAGATCAACGTCGGCGACACGGCGACGATCGAGCGCGCCTGCGCGGTTCAGGATCTGATCCTGTTCGCCCATGTTTCTGGCAACACCAACCCGCTGATGCTGCCGGACGAGGAGGGCGCCAAGAGCGCCGCCGATCCGATCGCGCCGTCGATGTGGGTTGGCTCGCTCATCTCCGCGGTGCTCGGCAACCTGATGCCGGGGCCGGGCACGCTCTATCGCTCGCAATCGCTCGAATTCGCCAAGCGCGTCCATGTCGGCGACCGCCTGAAGGTGACGGTGACCTGCCGTCAGAAACGGGAAACGCCGACCCTGGTGTTCGACTCCAGCATCGTCGACGCCGCCGGCCAGCCGGTGTGCTCGGGCGTCGCCATCGTCGACGCGCCGACGGTGACGGTGGAGACGCCTGTGCGCGAGCTGCCGGCGCTGATCGTCGACCACAAGGACCATTTCGCCCGGCTCGTCGCGCTCGCGGCCCAGCTGCCGCCGCTGGAGACCGCCGTCGTCAGCCCCGAGGATCACAACTCGCTGAGCGGCGCGCTGCTTTCCGCCGAGCGCGGCCTCATCCGCCCGATCCTGATCGGCGATCCCAAACGCATCGCCGCCGCCGCGAAGGAGCTCGGCGCCGACATCTCCGGCTGGCGGCTCGTCGCCGAGAGCGGCCACCAAGCCGCGGCCGCCCACGCCGTCGCAATGGCGCTGAGCGGCGAAGCGCACGCGATCATGAAGGGCGCGATCCATTCCGACGAGTTGCTCGGCGCCGTAGTGCAGAAGGACGGCGGGCTGCGCACGCACCGCCGCATCAGCCACGTGTTCGCGCTCGACGTGCCGACCCTCGACGAAGTGCTGTTCATCTCGGACGCGGCGATCAACATCGCGCCGGACCTCATCGCCAAGGTCGACATCGTGCAGAATGCGATCGACATCGCCCGCGCCTGCGGCATCGCGGAACCGCGGGTCGGCGTGCTCTCCGCCGTCGAGACCATCAATCCGAGCATTCCCTCGACGCTCGACGCCGCGATCCTCTCCAAGATGGCCGAGCGCGGCCAGATCAAGGGCGGCATCGTCGACGGGCCGCTGGCGATGGACAACGCGATCGACGTGCAGGCGGCGCGCACCAAGGGCATCGCGTCGCTGGTCGCGGGTCACGCCAACGTGCTCATCGTGCCCAATCTCGAGGCCGGCAACATGCTCGCCAAGGAGCTGGTGTTCATCGCCCGCGCCGAAGCCGCGGGCCTCGTCATCGGCGCCCAGGTTCCGGTGATGCTGACGAGCCGCGCCGACAACGATCGCGCCCGGCTCGCCTCCTGCGCTCTGGCGCTCTTGCACAATTATTGGCGCCGCGAGGGCCGCGCCTTCGACGGCTCGGCGCGTCCAGAGCTGGCGGCGGAATAGACCATGGTCGACGTCATCCTGACCCTCAACGCCGGCTCGTCGTCGATCAAGTTCGCGGCGTACAAGACGGCGGCGAACGCCCTGCAGGCGCTCGCCAGCGGCCACGTCGAAGAGATCGGCGGCGCATCGGCGCGCTTCGCCGCCAAGGCGGTGGACGGCCCCGCCGCCGACCGCGACATCGGTCCCGCCGATCACCAAGCCGCTCTCGGCGCGGCGGTCGCCTGGCTCGGCGAAGCCGAGCAGGGCGCGCGCGTCGTCGCAGTCGGCCATCGCGTCGTGCACGGCGGCCCTAAGTACAGCGAGCCGCTGCGGATCGACTCGGAAACGCTCGAGGAGCTCCGGCGTCTCGTTCCGCTCGCGCCGCTGCACCAGCCGCACAACCTCGCCGGCATCGAAGCGGCGCTGAAGGCGTTCCCGAACGCGGCGCAGGTCGCCTGCTTCGACACCGCGTTCCATCGCAGCCACCCTTACGTCTCCGACGCCTTCGCGCTGCCGCGCCGTTTTTACGAGGATGGCGTCAGGCGCTACGGCTTCCACGGCCTCTCCTATGAATACGTCTCCGGCCGCCTGCGCGTGCTGACGCCCGAGATCGCGCGGGGCCGCGTCATCATCGCCCATCTCGGCAACGGCGCCTCGATCTGCGCCTTGCGCGAGGGACGCTCGGTCGCCTCGACTATGGGCTTCACCGCGCTCGATGGACTGCCGATGGGCACGCGCTGCGGTCAGCTCGACCCCGGCGTCGTGCTCTACCTGATGGCGGAAAAGGGCATGAGCGCCGCAGCGGTCTCCGACCTGCTCTACAAGGACTCGGGTCTGAAAGGCATGTCGGGCGTCTCCAGCGACATGCGCGAGCTCGAGGCGTCGAGCGAGCCGGCGGCGCACGAGGCGATCGACTATTTCGTCGCCCGCGTGCGCCGCGAGATCGGCGGCCTCGCCGCGACCCTCGGCGGCGTCGACGCCATCGTGTTCGCTGGCGGCATCGGCGAGCACGCCTGGCGCATCCGCGAGCGGATTCTCGCCGATATGGAATGGCTCGGCGTGCATCTCGATCGTCGAGCCAATGCCGAGAATGCGCAGACGATCAGCGCGCCGGATTCGAAGACCCGCATCCTCGTCATCCCCACCGACGAGGAGCGGATGATCGCCGAGCATACGGCGGCAGTCGCCGGCCTCGTAGCGGCGCCGCCGGCCGCGGGCCGCTCGGCCTGAACTCGCGAAAGGAACGTAAAGATGTCCTCGACTTACAGCCCCGAAACCGCGGCCGATCGCGCCTTCGCGGGCGCGAGCGTCAATGCCGCCGGCCTGCAGCGCGTGATGACGAGTTTTAGCCGCCATGTCGAGCAAATGGCGCGCGACCACGGCGAGCGCCTGCAGAAGGCGTTCGCGGAGGCCCAGCGCATTCAGAACGCGTTTGCCGAAGCCAGCGCCAACAACAAGCTCGCCGACCACGCGGCCGAATATGCGCGCGACGCCGCCGAGCGCATGCTGCTGACCCTCGACGTGCTGCGCGAGCGCGCCGACATGGACGCCGCGCACGAAGCGGCCGGCACGCCGCCGGTGCTCATCTACGACCACGAGGTCGCGGTCGACGGCCGCACGCTGCCGCGCCCGGTCAATTACATGCTGCTAAAGATCGTGCCACCGGCGGGCGTCACGACCTACGACTGGAAGCGGCCCTACATGATCGTCGATCCGCGCGCGGGCCACGGCGCGGGCATCGGCGGCTTCAAGTCCGACAGCCAGGTCGGCGTCGCGCTGCACGACGGCCATCCCGTCTATTTCGTCGTGTTCCGCCCGCATCCCGAGCCGGGGCAGACGCTCGCCGACGTGATGCGCGCGGAAGCCGCGTTCGTCGCCGAGATCCGCCGCCGCCACCCGGACGCGCCGAAGCCGATCATCGTCGGCAATTGCCAGGGCGGCTGGGCGACGCTGATCCTCGCCGCCGCCAACCCCGACATCACCGGCCCGCTGGTCATCAACGGCGCGCCGGTCGCCTATTGGTCCGGCCAGCTCGGCGCCAATCCGATGCGCTACAACGGCGGCCTGCTCGGCGGCATCCTGCCGGCGCTTTTGCTCTCCGACATCGGCGGCGGCGAGTTCGACGGCGCGAATCTGGTTTCGAATTTCGAGCTGTTGAACCCCGGCCGCAACTTCATCGGCAAATATTTCGACCTCTACGCCGACCCGGAAGGCTCGCGCGAAAACTTCCTCACCTTCGAGAAATGGTGGGGCGGCTTTCATTTCATGAACGAAGCGGAAATCCACTGGATCCTCGAGCAGTTGTTCATCGGCAACAGGCTCGCGCGCGGCGAAGCGCGCATCGAGCATGGCCGCCATCTCGACCTCAAGGCGATCCGCTCGCCGATCATCGTTTTCGCCAGCTACGGCGACA
>JBKQKS010000218.1:0-27644 GCA_052147395.1 Roseiarcus sp. | reverse complement strand
TTGAGGCAGTTGCAAAACGTCGAGTGCGGCCGGAATTTTCAAATTTCCGGGTGATTTTTCAACGGCAGCGAACCATCGGCGACCGGTTTCTGGTATGCCGATTCTGCTAGGAACAACAAGCAGAAAGCCGGGAACCACCGACGATGTCGCTTCGCGAGAGCCTATCCTCATACTGGCAGAAGTTTCAAGGGGAATTGTTTCCGTTTGTCGAGGAAACGGTGGGTTTCCTGACCGAGTCGCATAGAGTGGTGATCACGGTGATCGATATGACCCGGCTCGAGGCTTTCGTCCCGCACTGGCATGGCCTGCCTGGACGGCCGTTGGCCGAGCGGGCCGCGTTGGCGAGAGCCTTCGTGGCCAAGGCGGTGCTCAACTTGGCGATCACGCGAATGCTGATCGAACGCGTCGAGGCCGACGAGACGGTTCTGCGTCTGTTTGGTTGGTCGCGTCCGTCCGAGGTTCCCGAGCCGAGTCGACGTTCTCGCGCGCCTTCGCCGAATTCGCTGAGAGCGAACTGCCCTCGCGTGTGCACGAAGCCTTGATCCGGCGGACCCATGCGGAGCGGTTGGTTGGTCACATCGCTTAGCGATTCGACGGCGATCGAAGGCCATGAAAAGCCGCGGCGCGCCGAACAGCTAGAGCCGACCGCGCCGAAGCCTCCGCCCCGCAAACGCGGGCGTCCGCGCAAGGGCGAGGAGCCCCGCCTAGGCCGCCCACGCGCCTGGAACGCCAAGCCGGCATGACCCTGAGCCAGATGCTCGCCGATTTGCCCCGGCCTTGCGACGTCGGCGTCAAACGCAACGCCAAGGGATATCGAGAGACATGGATCGGCTATAAGCTGCACGTCGATACGGCGGACGGCGACATTCCCGTCAGTTGCGTTCTCACCCCTCATCCTGAGCTTGTCGAAGGGGGCTTCCGTGCACGACAGCCAGGTCGCCATCCCGCTGGCGACGATGACGGCCGGACGCTCGGTCAATCTTTACGATCTCATGGACAGCGCCTACGGCGCGGCCGGGATCGAGGCGCACAGCCGCGCGCTCGGCCACGTGCCGATCATCGACGTCAATCCGCGCCGCGCCGTCGCCCGCAAAGAGGAAAAGGCGCTGGAAGCAAAGCCTCAGGGTTGGTGGGCCATCGCCCGGCCGACGACATCCGCTACAACGAACGCAGCAGCGCCGAACGGGTCAACGCCAACCTCAAAGACAATCACGGCGGCAGAACCGTCCAGGCGCCCGGCCCCGCGAAGGTGATGTGTCATCTGATGTTCGGCATTCTGGTCGTCACGGTGACCCAAATCATCCGTCTCAAACGCATAGCGATCGACGTCGGACTCGACAAAGACGACTTGCAGCCTTCCACAACATCGGGAGGTTGGCGAGCTATTGCCCACGCGCGCTCGAAAACACCGCCCTCAGCACAAATCGACCCACCCCGCCGCCGGCAAAATCGGCACAGCTCGGAAATCAATCTAACATTGCGCTCTTGCAGAGATGCAATCCAGCACTCTCAAACATTTTGCAAGTGGCTCTATTAACTATAAGAAGTCATAGCTCGGCGAGGGAAAGGCGCGCAGAGGCTCAGCCGAACCGGCGACGCGCAAGAGGAATCCCGGACCCGCTCCGTCCATCGCGCCGTCGACTTGGAAACCGGCCAGACCCGTATGATCGAGGCCGAAACGATCGATGCGATGTCGACGATCAGGCTGCTGGAATCGCTGGAATCGCTGTACCCGTTGATGGTCTGCATCCAAGTTTTCCTCGACAACGCCCGCTATCATCACGCCAAACTCGTGAACGAAGGGCTGTCGCGGCCGGGATGCCGGATCAAGCTGCACTTCCTCCCCGCCTATTGTCCGCATCTGAACCCGATCGAGCGGCTATGGGGCGTCATGCACAAGAACATCACCCACAACAAAAACTACGACACCTGCAAAGAATTCGCCGAGACCACTCTGGAGTTCCTGCGCGACAAAGTCCGGCGAAATTGGGCCAAATGCCGCAGCGCAATCACAGACAATTTCCGCGTGATATCGCCGAAGGATTTTCGGGTCATCGCGTGAACAGAGTATATCTGCCCGAGCTGCCTCAGTCCGCCTTCCAGCCTCGGGCCGATGGCCGCGACGCCGGCTCCTCGTCTCAGCCCGTCGGCCCGCTCACCTTCCGATCGAGCGCCAAGGCGTTGGACATGGTGCTCGACGAGCCGATGTCGCCGTTTGCCGAAGCGTTGCGATCGGTCAAAATCGCGGCCGATTACCGGTTCGGGGTCAAGCGCCCCGTCGTCATCGGGTTCGTCTCGGCTTTCCCGAACGAAGGCAAATCGACGACGGCCAAGAACTTCGCGTCCCTGGACGCGCGTCAGGACGAGAATGTCCTGCTCATGGATTGCGATCTCCGCAATCTGCATTTGACGCGCAGCCTGACGCCCACGGCCCGCCATGGCCTGCTCGACCTCCTCGTCGGCGGCGAGATGTCCGTTCACCAGGCGCTGCATCGCGAACAGGGATCGAACCTGGCGTTCCTTCCGGCATGCGCCCGCGGTCGAGCGCCAGCGACCGGCGACGTGTTGGCCTCGTCGGCGATAGCGAACCTCTTGGACGAATTGCGCGCCCACTTCAGCGTCATCGTCGTCGATCTGGCGCCTTGACGGACGCCAGCGCCGCGGCGAGTTTCGTCGACGGCTATCAATTGGTTATCGAATGGGGGCGAACGCGGCGCGCCGCCGTCGCCGCCGCCCTCGCGGCCAATCCGGTGATCGCCGCCAGGACCGTTGGCGTGAGCCTCTCGAAAGTGAAGCTCGATAAGCTCGAACTGTTCGACGCCCGCGAGGGCTACGGTTACGGAAGCCAATACATGAGCCGCTACGACCACCGGACGCCCGAACACAGCCTCGGCGTTGGCAATTGAGCCATCGTCCGATGCCGCGCGGTCCCCAGCCGAGCGTGGCGGCGGCGCCGAACCCGGGGCGCCGTCGTCTTCGTTCCGCGCAGGCGCGATGCAATTGGTCGGGCGCCCGCTTGGGCGTCCAATCCCGCTGAGCGCGATCTCCCGCGGCGCGGCGGTCCGCGGAAGGCGTGCGTGGGCCCATGGCTTCGAACAGCTTGGCGGGCCCCACCGTCGTCCACTCGTTTCATGAGTTCGGCTTCGGACCGCCGGGAGCCCGGAAGCCGCCCGGCGCATCAAGTCCCGCGCGCCGTGGGCGTCACCCTGCGCCGCCACGCCTCGGCGCTGCGCTCGCGCATGAGCTCGTCGAGGAAGACGGAAGCCGCTTGCAAACGCTCGGCCCCCTTCGGCGACACGCCCTCGCCCAGGCCAAAACTCTCGCCGCGCACCGCGAGCACGAAGGAAGGCGGCGGTGGGGCGCGGCGGACTCGAGCGTAAACGTCGAGCACCGCTTCAGGCGCGAGCGCGTGGGTCGAGAGCGTGGGCCCCGGGCGGGCGAAAGTCTCTGAAAAGGCGAAGGGCACAGGGCCTGAGCGCGCCGCGTCGATGAATAGCGCGAGGTCCGAGCCGTCGAGATCGAGCGCGTGGTCGATCTGCAACTGGTAGTCTTCCACGGTCGCGACATCGGCGAAGCCCGCGGCCTCCAGGCGCCGGATGAGCAGGGGCCCGAGCGCGTCGTCGCCGCGCGACTCGTTGCCCCAGCCGAAGACGACGAGCCTCGAGCTCAGCTCTTGACCCGCCGCGACAGCAGCGCGCCCTCGGCGTCGATGAGCTCCACTTCGAGTGGCATTTGACCGAGCGCGTGCGTGGCGCAGGAGAGGCAGGGGTCGTAGGCGCGGATCGCGACCTCGATGTGGTTGAGCAGGCCTTCGGTCAGCTCGCGGCCGTCGAGATAGCGCGTCGCGACGGCGCGGATCGCCTCGTTCATCGCCGTGTTGTTGTTGGTTGTCGACACGACGAGGTTGCAGTAGGTGACGAGGTCGCGCTCGTCGACCTTGTAGTGGTGGATCAAAGTGCCGCGCGGCGCCTCGATGACGCCGACCGCCTCTTCGCGCCGCGGCCCCTTGTCGGCCATCAGGTCGGTCCCGAGGATTTCGGGGTCATCGAGCAGATTGCGCGCGAGCTCGGCGGCGTGCAGCATCTCGATGAGCCGCGCCCAATGATAGAACAGCGCGCCGTGCAAGACCTTGCCGCCGCCGCCGGCGACGAAGATCTTGCGCTCCGCCTCGGCCTCGGGCGTCGAGATGAAGTCCGCGTTCTGCACCCGCGCCAGCGGTCCGACGCGATACCAGCCCTTCTCCGGCCCGAGCGCGCGGATGTGCGGGAACTTCATGTAGCTCCACGACTTGATCTCTTCGCGCAGCAGCTCGCGATAGGTCGCGTAGTCGACATGGTCGAACAGCATCGCGCCGTCGGCGTCCTTGGCCCGCAAGCCGCCGTGGTAGAACTCGAGCGCGCCGTCGGCGCCGATGAGCCCCATCATGTTGGCGCGCGACTCGCCGAAATGGCTATAAAAATCCGACTGCGTCTCATGCAGGCGGCGTGCGAGGCCGACCGCCTCGCGGCTCCATTTGACGATTCTGTCGCTCTCGCCGCGCAGCAGATCGCGCTCTGCGGCGGCGAGCGGCTTGTTGACGCCGCCGGGAATGCAGCCGGTGCCATGAATGCGCTTGCCGACGATGTGGCGGATCACCTCCTGCCCGTACTTGCGCGTGAGCACGCCCATCTTGGCGAGATCGGGGAACGCGGCGGCGACGCCGACGATGTTGCGTTTCGCCACCTCACTCTCGAAGCCGAGCAGCAGGTCGGGCGAGGCGAGATGGAAGAAGTGCAGCGCGTGCGACTGCACCAACTGCCCGTAATGCAGCAGGCGGCGCAGCTTCTCCGCGGTCGGGGTCAGCGCGCCATAGCCGGCGATGATGTCCATCGCCTTGGCGGCGGCGAGATGGTGGCTCACCGGGCAGATGCCGCAGAGCCGCTGCACCGTGACCGGGACCTCCCAATACGGGCGGCCCTCGATGAAGGCTTCGAAACCGCGGAATTCGACGATGTGCAGCCGCACCTGATGGATGTGGTTGTCGTCGTCGAGGAGGATCGTCACTTTGCCGTGGCCCTCGACGCGAGTCACCGGCTCGATGGCGATGCGCCGGAGCTTCTGTGGCTCGACGGCGGTTTCGAGAGAGGTCATCAGAGGACTCCGCTCAGTCGTAGTGCATGGTCATCGGCTCCAGCCTCGGCATGCGGCCGAGGATGAGGTCGGTGAGATATTTCCAGATGGCGTCGCCCGAGGGCGGGCAACCGGGCAGGAAATAATCGACCCGCACGATCTCGTTGATCGGGTACACTTTGTCGAGCGGCAATGGCAATTCGATGTCATTGGGCACGCTCGAGCCCTCCCGCGCCGGGTCCTCGTAGACCTTGCGCAGAATATCGGCGATCGGCAGCCGATTGCGCATCGCCGGCAGGCCGCCGTTGATGGCGCAGGCGCCGACGCCGACCAGGATCTTGGCTTTGGCGCGCAGTTCTCTGAGCACGTGTACGTTCTCTGCATTGCACACCCCGCCTTCGATCAGCGCGATGTCGCAGCGCGAGCAATGCTTGATGTCGGTGAGCGGCGTGCGGTCGAACTCGGCGACGTCGATGAGCTCGAGCAGCCGCTCGTCGATGTCGAGCAACGACATGTGGCAGCCGAAGCAGCCGGCGAGCGAAGTGGTGGCGAGCCTGACCTTGACCTTGGGAGGATTGGAGACTTGCATTTCAACCCTCCGCGAGCTCGCACTTCTCGGTTTCCGCGCTGATCGGCTCGAGGTCGTACCTACGCTTGCCGATCGGCTGAGAATAGCCGACGCGCTTGATCAGGATCGCGCCGACGGGACAGACATGCGCGGCTTTGTCGGTGATCGCGAACGCGCTGTCGACGAGCAGGCCGCTCGGCGAATTGATGATCAACTTGGCTTCGAAGCCGCGCCCGGCAAGTCCGAACACTTCCTTGTGATCCACGTCGCGGCTGGCGCGCACGCACAATTCGCATTGGATGCAGCGGTTGCGGTCGATGATCGCATCGGGGTGCGAGGCGTCGACGCCGAGGTTGGGGAAGAACTCCGCGAAATGCGGCGTCGTCATTTCGAACTCGTAGCCGAGCGCCTGCAGGCGGCAATTGCCGCTCCTCTCGCAGCCGGGGCAGAAGTGATTGCCCTCGACGAACAGCATTTGCAGGATCGAGCGCCGCATCGCGTTGAGCTCGGGCGTGTCGACCACCACCTCCTGGCCCACGGCGACCTTCACCGAGCAGCCGGAAACCGTGCGGCCGTTGACGATCACCGTGCACAGTTTGCAGCTGCCGTGCGGCGTGAAATCCGGATGGTGGCAGAGGTGCGGGACATAGATCCCGGCATCCTTGCACGCCTCCAGGATGGTCTGCCCCGGGGCGAACGGCACTGGCTGCTCGTCAATGGTGAAATAGTTTTCCATGGCGCTCAGGGCTCCGCGTGCAGGTGCGCGCCGGCGTCGTCGCGGCCGGTGATCCGACGGGCAGGCTCGAGGGCGGCGTCGAGATCGATATCGGGCGCGAACTCGTAGGTCAGCAACCGGCGTTCGAAGGCGGGACGGAACTTGCTCCAGCCGTCGTTCACCGGATTGCCGGCGGTTTGTCCGAGCCCGCAATGGCTCATGCGCCGCATCAATCCGCGAACGCGCATCAGCTCGTTGATGTCGTAACGCGATCCGCGTCCCTCGGCGATCTTCTCGATCATCTGCCGCTGCAGCGCCGTGCCGACGCGGCAGGGGGTGCAGAAGCCGCAACTCTCATGAGCGAAGAAATGCACGAAGTTGCGCGCGACCTCGAACAGGTCGCGTTGCGCGCCGAACACCATGAAGGCGCCCGCGGTCGGCACGTCCTCGAACGCGATTCGGCGCGTGAACTGGTCCGGCGTCATCAGCACGCCGGAAGGGCCGCTGATTTGCACGGCCGCAACGTCCTTATCGGCGCCGGCGTCCTCGAGCACCTGGTTGATGGTGACGCCGAACGTGTACTCGTAGAGGCCGGGAAGCTCGCAGTCGCCCGACACCGACAGGATCTTCGAGCCCGCCGAACTCTTGGTGCCCTGCTGAGCGAACGCCGCGCCGCCTTCGATCACCACTTCGGTCGCCTGGCACAGCGTCTCGACGTTGTTGACCACCGTGGGCCGCCCCAGGTAGCCGGACGTGACCGGGTACGGCGGCCGGATGCGCGGCCGGCCCGGCCGGCCCTCGAGCGATTCGATGAGCGCCGTCTCCTCGCCGCAGACATAGGCGCCGGCGCCGATATGGATCTCGATGTCGAACTCGAACCCCGCCGCGCCGCGGATCGAGGGCCCCAGACGGCGCACCAGACGCATGCGGTCGAGCTCGGCTTCGAGGCGCGGCTTCATGAACTCGTACTCGCCGCGCAGGTAGATGAAACCCCGTGTCGCGCCGATCGCGAAACCGGCGATCGCCATGCCCTCGAACACCCGGCCGGCATGCGACATCAGCAGCACGCGGTCCTTGAACGTGCCCGGCTCGCCTTCGTCGGCGTTGCACACGACGTAGCGGTCGGCCCCCGGCGCGTTGCGCGCCGCCTCCCACTTGAATCCGGTCGCGAAGCCGGCGCCGCCGCGTCCGCGCAGGTTGGAACGCTTCATCTCGTCGAGCACGCCCTGACGGCCGAGCGCAATCGCGGCGTCGAGCGCTCGGCCCGGGATCATCGGCGAACCGAGCAGCGGTCCGGCCCGGCGCACGTTCTCCTCGACGCGCAGAAATTCGGCCGGCCAGCGGTCGAGCGGCGAGCGCGCCTCGAGCAGGTCGCCGATCGCGTCGATCCGCGATTCGCTCAGATGCGTGACCGCAATATTGTTGACCAGCATCGCCGGACCCTGGTCGCACATGCCGGTGCAGGAGGTCAGATCGATGCTGACGAGACCATCTGTCGACAGCTCGCCGCGCTTCACGCCGAAACGCGCGAGCATGCGCTCCATGAGCGCGATGTTGCCGCCCATCCGGTCGGTGATGTTGTCGGAGAACAGGATGCGATAGGCCCCGCGCGGCCGGTCGTAAAAGAATGAATAGAACCTCACGACGCCCTCGACGCGCGTGACCGGGATCTCGAGCCGCCGGGCGATTTCGAGTTGCGCCTCGCGCGACATCCAGCCCAGTCTCGCCTGCGCGTCGTGCACGATCTGGACGAGATAGTGCGCATCGGCGCGATAGCGCGCCACGGCGGCGGCGACGATGTCGGACAAGCTCATAGGGCCTCCAAAACGGGCGCTCTGGCGGCGGGCACACTAAACGCAGGCGCGGCGTAGCGCCTGATCCATGTCAAATGGCCGTCCCAAACGGTATTGTCTATCTTTTAGCAACGCCGTGTAAACAAAAAAAGGCCCAGGTTGGAACCTATTCGCTTTGAGTACAGGATCACTTGGAGCCGTGATCGGCCGTCCGTCCATGGTGAAATCGTCGACGAAAACTTGCTCGACTTCACCAGCAAACGCTGGCGAACCCAAAAAATGCTGGAATGTTGATACCGAATGCGCTACTGCGGGCCCATGGGGTCACGACGCCCGGGTATAGGTCTTCGGACGCTTGGCGACGCTCGGTTCAGGTTCGTCGAAACGCACGCCGACGGCGCCGGAGGAGCGCCACATGCAGCGCGCACTCAGCCGCTCGATCGCGCCGGTTTCATAGACGATCCGCAACTCGAAAGTCTCCGGGCAGCCGTCGAGCTCGAGGCCCTGGAGGCGCGCGCCGGTCGACGAAAGATTGCGGACCCGCGCCCGCCTTTCCGCGCTCGTTTCCGTCGCCTCGATCGAGCATTCGAGGTCGCAGGATTGACGTTCGATGCTGCGCGGCGGAATTCGTCGCATGAGGGTCCTCGATGAGTTCTGCCGTCAAACGCGTCGGATGGAGTTGCCTGCCCGCAAAATCGCCGCCATCTATGCGCAAACGGACTAGCGTAGTCTTAGAATTCAGATCTTAGCAGGCCATTAAGCAAGCCGCGAAAGGCTCGTCACCCGATGCAAGACCACGAGGCGAATCGGTTCTCGGCCCGCGCCGCGCGCTACGCGAAATTCGGCGTCAACGCCGGCGCCCTGGCGGCGCGGGTCGGCGTCAATCGGCTCGGCGGCGCGGGCCCGGCCGAAGACGCGCGGGCGTTCACCGAGGCGCTGGGCTCGATGAAAGGGCCGATGATGAAGGTCGCGCAGATGCTCGCGACCATCCCGGAGGCGTTGCCGGCGGACTATTCGGCGGAGTTGATGCGGCTGCAGTCGCAGGCGCCGCCGATGGGCGCCTCGTTCGTGCGCCGGCGCATGCAGGCCGAGCTCGGGCCGGATTGGCGCGCCCAATTCACGGAATTCGACCTTGTGCCCGCCGCCGCCGCGTCGCTCGGTCAGGTGCACCGCGCGGTCGCCGCCAATGGCGAGCGCCTCGCCTGCAAGCTGCAATATCCCGACATGGCGTCGGCGATCGAGGTCGATCTCGTACAGCTCAACCTGCTGTTCACGTTGCACAAGCGGCTGCGCAGCATGATCGACACGCGCGCAATTCAGCAGGAGATCGCTGCGCGGCTGCGCGAGGAGCTCGACTACGTTCGCGAGGCCAAGGTCGCCGGGCTCTATCGCGCCATGCTCGCTGACCGGCCGCGAATTCGGGTGCCGAGGGTTTGCCCGGATTTGTCGACGCGCCGGCTGTTGACCCTCGAATGGGTCGACGGTGAGAAGCTCACCGCCTTCGAAAAGGCGCCAGCGGCGGCTCGGACCACGATCACCCACTGGCTGTTCGAGGCCTGGTGGCGTCCGTTCCTGCGCTACGGCGTCATACACGGCGACCCCCATCTCGGCAACTATTCGGTCGCCGCCTCCGGGGAAGGGTCTTCGCTCGAGGTGCGGGCGGTCAACCTGTTCGACTATGGGTGCGTGAGAATCTTCCCGCCGCGATTCGTCGCCGGCGTCGTCGAGCTCTACCGCGCGATGCGCGACGGAGACGAGGCGCGCGTCGTCCACGCCTACGAGCTCTGGGGATTTTCCGGGCTCCGGCGCGGGACGATCGACGCGATGAACATCTGGGCGCGCTTCCTGTGCGGGCCGATCCTCGACGACCGCGAGCGCACGGTCGCCGACGGCGTGAAGCCCAGCGAATATGGCCGGCGCGAGATCGGCGCGGTGATGCGCGCCTTGCGCGAGCAGGGTGCCGATCTCGCGATTCCCCGCGAATTCCCGCTGATGGAGCGTGCGACCATCGGTCTCGGCGCTGCGTTCTTGAGGCTGCATTCCGAGCTCAACTTCCACCGCCTCTACGAAGAGACGATCGAAGATTTCAGCGTCGAGGCGGTCGCCGCGCGGCAGGCCACAGCGCTGGCGGACGCCGGGCTGTGAACGCGGGTTACGGCCAGGACAGCCACTTCACCCGCGGCGCAATCGCATAGTTGAGCTGGATCAGCAGGATGAGCGCGAAACCTACCTCGACTCGGACGAGACCGGCGAGTGCGCCGAGGCCATAGAGCGCCTGTGCGATTTCGATGCGCCGGCGGATCGCCTTCGAGACCTCCGCGGAAGGGTCGCGGACCAGCCCCGCCCGTTCCGAATAGCCTCATGTCGCATAGAGGTTCACGCCGGCGAACAGGATGTTCGCCCAGTAGATCAGATGCGCCGTGTGGTAGGCGAAGAAGTCGGCGAGCGGCCGGGTGGTGAACGGCAGCACGGTGATGACGGCGAGAAAGGCGAAGTGGTGCCAGGCGACGGCGAGGTCGGCGCGCGCGAGCTGGTTGAGCTGCGTCTGCTGGCCGACCCAGAAGATGCCGAGCGTCATCAGGCTCAGCAGCCAGGTCGCAAGGCTCGGCGACGCGCCGCCGAGCGCGTGGATGAGATCGGCCTCGCTGTGAATCGAACCGCTGTCGGGCGTATGCACGTCGAGCACGAGCACGGTGGCGGCGAAGGCGAAAACGCCGTCGCTGAGCGCCGCGATGCGCCCCACGTCGCCGGCGGCGATTTTGTTGTAGACAGTGTTCATGGCTCGAGCGTCGCCGGAATCGGCGATTCGGTCAATCCGAGTCGCTTCTTTCGGCAGCTGCCGAGGCTGAGCGAGCCCGTCGGCGGCGCTCCCGATGACCAAGGACTCGCAGCAGGCGCGTCCGGCCCGCCGCGACTATCGAGGGCTCGGCGCCGGAGCAAATTGCGTTCCGTTGGGGTCGCAATTTGTAACCGGGGCAGATTCCCGGGCGGCGCCATTCTGTAGCCGAGGGCCCTCACCCCGAGCTTGGCGAAGGGCGACCTCGGTCGGCGCGTAAGCGCCTCATCCTGCAAGAGTCTTCCAAGCGGAGGCAGCGACGTCAGCGACCTCGCCTACAACGGGGCCTGGGAATTTGCCCCGGTTACGCGCCACCGAGAGCGCCGCGGCGGCGCCCGGCGGTCATGCGCTCGTCAACCGGTTCGACGAGGCGCGGGCGGCGATACTCGCGTTCCTCGCGAGCGCCCGGGCCGACCGAGCGCGCTCGTCGACCGCAACCAATTGTTAAGATCTTGCGAGTTTCTTCTCCTCCATGACGTTGGTCATCGGTCGCCCTCATCCGCATCGAATTGGCGCATGGACTTCGCCGCCGCATTCGGGTATCCGAACCGCGGGGCGGTGGAAGGGACAGATGCTGGGAAAATGGCGTCGGCGGCTGATGGCCGCATGTCTGACTGCGAGCTTGGGCGCGCTTGTCGCCGGATGCAACGACCCGCTGATGACGGCGGGGCCGGAGTCGCGCGCTTCGACCCCGATTCCCGACAAGGTACTGGCCAAGATGGACGAGATCGGCACGACCCCGGGCGCGCCGATGCTGATCCGCGCCTACAAGCAGGAGGCCGAGTTCGAGGTCTGGAAGCAGACGAGCGACGGCCGCTACGCTCTGTTGAAGACGTATCCGATATGCCGCTGGTCGGGCCAGCTCGGCCCGAAACGGAAAGAGGGCGACTTCCAGGTGCCCGAGGGGTTCTACACCATCACCCCCAGCCAGATGAATCCGAACTCGAACTATTATCTGTCGTTCAACGTCGGCTATCCCAACGCCTATGACCGCGCTCATGGGGGGACGGGCGGCACGATCATGGTCCACGGCGTCTGCTCGTCGGCGGGGTGCTTCTCGATGACCGACGCCGGGATCGCCGAGATCTACGCGCTGGCGCGAGAAGCCTTCGAGGGCGGCCAGCGCGAGATCCAGATGCAGTCCTACCCGTTCCACATGACGGCGATCAATCTGGCCAAGCACCGGCTCGATCCCAACATCGCCTTTTGGAAGGAACTGAAGAACGGCTCGGATCATTTCAAGGTGACGCTGTCTGCGCCCAGCGTGCTGGTCTGCGACAAGCACTACGTGTTCGGCGCCGCGGCCAAGGGCGAGGTTTCGCCGACGGCGGCCTGCCCGGCGCTGACGCGCGACGCAGAGGTCGAAACCGCGGTCGCTCAGCAAGAAGCCAAGGACGCCGCCGACGTCGCAGCACTGGTCGGCAAGGGCGTCAAGCCCGTCGAGATCGTCTACGCGGACGGCGGCCAGAACAAAGTCTTCGCCGGCCGGGTCGAGGGCAGCGACCCCGACGCGCTCGCCGAGGCGCCGCGCGAGATTGCGCTCGACAGCAGCGGCAAGCCGAATCCGCCCGTCGTGCAAGTGGCCGCCGCCGACAATCACGTCGCTTCGGCGACGTCTCAGCCGGTTTCGGCGCCCGCCAAACCCGCGCCGAAGGCGTCGGGTCCGGCGCCCGGCTTCTTCGACGCCGCGGGACATGCCGGCGAGACGATGGCGGGGCTCATCGATCGGATGACCGGCAAGACTGAGCCGCAGCAAATTCAGGTGTTCGAGCCGGCCGAGCCGATTCCCAGCGACGCCCCGTTGCCGCCCAAGCGCCCGTCCATGCTGCTGCGCGTCGCCAACGTCGCCCCCGACACCGACAGCGCGGCTCAGTGAAAAGAACGTCGCGGCCTCAGATCGCCTTGCCGCTCCGGAACAACAGGGGAATCAGCGCCAGGAGGGCCAAAGCCATGAGCGGTCCGCTCCAGGCGAACCGCGCCCAGGTGATCGAGCGCTCCTGCTCGGCCGCTCCGATGAGGAGCGTGTATATCGGCAACCCGAGCAGCAGCGCCGTGGCCGTTCCGGGCGCGTGACGTCTGAGCGCCACGGTCGCGGCGACGTGCGGAACGAAAACGTTGACCAGCATGGCGAGCGCATAGCCGCCGAGAAGATAGACGCCGGCATGGCGCGCGGCTTCGGGATGTGAGCGAGGTCAGCCGCCTTCCAGCTTCTTGAGCTTGCCGAACACCGACTCGACGTCGATCTTGTCCTCGTCCTTTGGCTTGGCGCTCGGGGCTCCGAACACGTCGAGAGGGCTCGAAGGCGCGGGGCGCGCGGTCGTGATCTCGGCCGAGACGAGAGTCTGGCTCTTCTCCTCCTCGACCTTCGGCCGATCCTTGGCGGCGCGGTTGACTTCGAAATCGAGGTCGATCTGCGAGCACAAGCCCAGGGTCACCGGGTCCATCGGCTGCAAGTTCGCCGAGTTCCAATGGCTGCGCTCGCGGATCGACTCCAGTGTGTGCTTGGTCGTGCCGACGAGGCGCATGATCTGCGCATCTTTCAGCTCGGGGTGGTTGCGCAGCAGCCAGAGGATCGCGTTCGGACGGTCCTGGCGGCGCGACAGCGGCGTGTAGCGGGCGCCGTGCGGCTTCTTGAATTCGGGCACCCGCACCTTGGATTGCGCCAGATGCAGGCGGCGCGCCGGATCGGCCTCGGCCTTGGCGATCTCCTCTCGGGCGAGCTGGCCGGTCGAGATCGGGTCGTAGCCCTTGATGCCGGTCGCGACCTCGCCGTCGGCGATGCCCTTCACTTCGAGCGGATGCAGCTTGCAGAACTCCGCGATCTGGTCGAACGAGAGCGAGGTGTTCTCGACCAGCCACACGGCGGTCGCCTTCGGCATCAGCGGGGTGTCGCTCATCGGCGGACTCCTTGATCTCAGGGCGAGCGCGGCCTCCCTCTCGGCGGGGCCGAGACCGCAATCTCGCTCGAATGTCGGGGGGATATTCCTCTTATAGGCGCCCGTGAGCAATAATGCAATGTTATTGCTGGGAACCGCCACACTCCCGCCACGCCGATTCCGTGTTCAGAACTCATAGATCCGTCGGGCGCTGTTCGAATTCGAGGCGATGTCATGAACGAAACGGTCGATCCCGCGACGATCGAGCGCGCGAAGCCGGCGCCCTCGCCGCCGACGCTCAAGCGCTCGCGCGCGCCGCGCCTGCTGTTCTGGCTCCTCGTGCTCGCCGTCGGCGCTGGGCTAGGCTACAAATATTATTGGGCGCCGCAGCCGGCGGCCCAGACGAACTCCACCGGCCGCTTCGCCGGCGGGCCGCCGCAGAGCGTGCATGCGGTTGCGGCGGCGATCGGCGACATGCCGATCACGATCAACGCCCTCGGCACGGTGACGCCGCTCGCGACGGTGACGGTGAAGACCCAGGTCGCGGGGCGGCTGATGTCGGTCGGCTTCCAGGAGGGCCAGATCGTCAAGCCCGGCGACTTCCTCGCCCAGATCGACGACCGGCCGTTCGTGGCGACGCTGGCGCAGGCGCAGGCGCAGCTCGCCAAGGACACGGCGCTGCGCGACCAGGCGCAGAGCGATTACCAGCGTTACCAGAAGCTCAGTCAGCAGGATTCGATCGCGCTGCAACAGGTCGTGGATCAGAAATTCCTGATCGCGCAGGACCAGGCGGCGATGGCGACCGACCAGGCGCAGATTGACGCCGCGAAGCTCAACATCGAATATGCGCACATCACCGCGCCGACTGGCGGTCGCGTCGGGTTGCGGCAGGTCGATCCGGGCAACTACGTGCAGCCGACCGATACGACCGGCATCGTCGTCCTCACCGAACTCGATCCGATCAGCGTCATTTTTTCCATCCCCGAGGACGACCTGCAGCGCGTCGCCAAGCGGCTCAATGCCGGCGAGAAGCTCACCGCCACGGTCTATGACCGCGCCAATGTGCACGAAATCGCTCAGGGCGAGCTGACGAGCTACGACAACGAGGTCGACACCGCGACCGGCACGTTCAAGCTCAGGGCGACGTTCGCGAATTCCAACGATGCGTTGTTCCCCAGCCAGTTCGTCAACGTCCGGCTGCTGGTCGACACTTTGAAGGGCGTCGTCGTCGTCCCCAACGCCGCGGTGCAGATCGGCCCCTCGGGCTCGTTCGTCTATGTCGTCGGCGCCGACAACACGGTCTCCGTGCGCAAGTTGACGACCGGGCCGAGCGACGCGAGGCGCATCGTCGTCGCGAGCGGCCTGAAGGCGGGCGAGCAGGTCGTCGTCGACGGCGTCGACCGGCTGCGCGACGGCGCCAGGGTCAAAGAGATCGCCAACGACGCGGGCGCCTCCCCGTCGCCTTCGAGCGACGCGACGAAGTCGGGCGCGCAGTCGGGTTCCGCGGAGCAGAACGGCGGCCGGGGCTGGCATCATCGCCATCAGCAGGGCGGTGAGACGGGGGCGGCGTCGCCATCGTCATCGCCCTCGCATTCGCCGGTGGCGAGCGCGACGCAGTGAACCCATCGCGCCTGTTCATCGAGCGTCCGGTCGCGACGACGCTCCTGATGTTCGCCATCGTGATGGTGGGCGTCGTCGCCTATCGGTTCCTGCCGCTGTCCGCGCTGCCGGAGGTCGACTATCCCACCATCCAGGTGCAGACCTTCTATCCCGGCGCCAGCCCGGAGGTGATGACCTCCTCGGTGACGGCGCCGCTGGAGCGGCAATTCGGAGAGATGCCGAGCCTGGCGCAGATGATGTCGCAGAGCTCGGCGGGCTCGTCCGTCATCACGCTGCGCTTCGGGCTCGACATCGGGCTCGACGTCGCCGAGCAGCAGGTGCAGGCGGCGATCAATGCGGCGGGCAACCTGCTGCCCTCCGATCTGCCGGCGCCGCCGATCTACGCCAAGGTCAATCCCGCCGACGCGCCGATCCTCACCCTCGGCGTGAGTTCGAAAACGCTGAAGCTCACCGACGTCGAGGACATAGTCGAAGGCCGGCTCGCGCCGAAGCTGTCGCAATTGCCGGGCGTCGGGCTCGTCACGATCTCCGGCGGTGAGCGCCCGGCGGTGCGCATCCACGCCAACCCGCTGGCGCTCGCCGCCTATGGCGTCAACCTCGACGACCTGCGCACCACGATCTCGAGCCTCAACGTCAATACGCCCAAGGGCAATTTCGACGGACCGACGCAGTCCTACGCCGTCAACGCCAACGACCAGATCCGCAACCCCGAGGACTACCTCGATTCGATCGTCGCCTACCGCAACGGCGCGCCGGTCAAGCTCAGCGACGTCGCCAAGGTGGAGATCGCGCCGGAAAACTCCCAGCTTTCGGCGTGGATGAACACGACGCCGGCGCTCATCGTCAACATTCAACGCCAGCCGGGCGCCAACGTCATTCAGGTCGTCGACGGCATCGAGAAGCTGCTGCCGCGGCTCACGGCGTCGCTGCCGCAGGCGATCACGATCACGCCGCTCACCGACCGCACGACCACGATCCGCGCTTCCGTGCAGGACGTCGAGTTCGAGCTCACGCTGGCGGTCGGGCTCGTCGTGCTGGTGATCTTCTTATTTCTGCGCAACCTTTCGGCGACCATCATCCCGAGCCTGTCGGTGCCGTTGTCGCTGGTCGGCGCGCTGGCGATCATGTACGAGCTCGATTTCAGCCTCGACAATCTGTCGCTGATGGCGCTCACCATCGCCACCGGCTTCGTCGTCGACGACGCGATCGTGGTGATCGAGAACATCTCGCGTTACCTCGAGGAGGGGATGAGCCCGCGGGAAGCGGCGCTGAAGGGTTCCGAGCAGATCGGCTTCACCATCATCTCGCTCACCGTGTCGCTGATCGCGGTGCTGATCCCGCTGCTGTTCATGGGCGACGTGGTCGGGCGGCTGTTCCACGAATTCGCGATCACGCTCGCTTCGGCCATCGTCATCTCCGCCTTCGTGTCGCTGACGCTGGTGCCGATGATGTGCGCCAATCTGCTCAGGCCCAACGCGCCGGACCAGGAGAGCCGCCATCAGGCTTCCGGCGGCCGCCTGTTCCGCTTGCTGTCGCGGGGCTACGCGCGCGCGCTCAACGTGGTGCTCGATCACCAGTTCGAGACGCTCCTCGTCGCCCTCGCGACCTTCGTGCTGACCGGCTATCTCTACGTGACGATCCCCAAGGGCTTCTTCCCCGTCCAGGACACCGGCATCATCCAGGCGGTGACCCAGGCCGGGGAGTCGATCTCGTTCTCGAAGATGGCGAGCGAGCAGCAGGCGCTCGGCGAGGTCATATTGAAGGACCCGGACGTCGTTTCGCTGTCCTCGTTCATCGGCGTCGACGGCTCGAACGTGACGCAGAATTCCGGGCGCATGCTGATCAATCTGAAGCCGCATGACCAGCGCACGCTCTCGGCGAGTGAGATCATCCGCCGGCTGCAGAAGGAGACCGCCGGCGTCGCCGGCATCGCGCTCTACATGCAGCCGGTGCAGGACCTCTCCATCGACACCTCCGTCAGCGCGACGCAATACCAGTTCACGCTCGACAACCAGGACTTGGCGCAGTTGCAGGAGTGGACGCCGAAAGTTCTCGACCGGCTGGCGCGCATTCCCGGCATCGTCGACGTCGCCAGCGACATGCAGCCGAACGGCCGCTCGGTCACCGTCGACATCGACCGCGCCGACGCGGCGCGCTTCGGCGTGACGCCGGCCTCGGTGGACAATGTGCTCTACGACGCTTTCGGCCAGCGCATCATCTCCACCATCTTCACCCAGTCCAACCAGTACCGCGTCATCCTCGACATCGATCCGGCGATGAAAAGCAAGCTGACGTCGCTCGACTCGATGTACCTGCCGTCTGCGGCGTCCACCAACGGGCAAGTCCCGCTCGACGCCGTCGCCAAATTCGTGACCCAAGCGTCGCCGCTGCAGATCTCGCACCTCAAGCAGTTCCCGGTGACCACGTTCTCGTTCAATCTCGCGTCCGGCGCTGCGCTCGGCGGCGCGGTCGACGCCATAGCGGCGGCGACGAAGGAGATCGGCTTGCCGCAGAGCTTCGCCCTCGAGTTCCAGGGCGCGGCGCAGGCGTTCCAATCTTCGCTGAATAACGAACTGTTCCTGCTGCTGGCCGCCGTGATGACGATGTATATCGTGCTCGGCGTGCTCTACGAGAGCTTCATCCATCCGGTCACCATCCTCTCCACCCTGCCTTCGGCCGGCATCGGGGCGCTGGTGCTGCTGCAAATCACCGGCGCCGGGCTCGACGTAATCGGCGTCATCGGCATCGTGCTGCTGATCGGCATCGTCAAGAAGAACGCGATCATGATGATCGACTTCGCGCTGGAAGCGCAGCGCGTCGAGGGCATGAACGCGCGCGACGCCATCTATCACGCCTGCCTGCTGCGCCTGCGTCCGATTCTGATGACGACGGTGGCCGCGATTTTCGGCGCGCTGCCGCTGATGCTCGGCACGGGCGTCGGCTCGGAGCTCCGCCATCCGCTCGGCTTCGCCATCGTCGGCGGCCTCGCGGTGAGCCAGGTGCTGACGCTGTTCACCACGCCCGTCATCTATCTGTTCTTCGAGCGCATCGGGACTTGGTTCGGCTTCAGCGCTTCGAGCGGCGCCATCGCGACGGAGACGCCGTGAGAAACCGCTTCACGGAGCTGTTCATCCGGCGGCCGGTGGCGACGACGCTGCTGACGATCGGCATCGCGCTCTCCGGACTCATCGCGTTCCGGCAATTGCCGGTCGCGCCGTTGCCGCAGATCGATTTCGCCACCGTTTCGGTCACCGCCTCCATGGCCGGCGGCAGCCCGAACGACATGGCGGCCTCGGTCGCGGCGCCGCTGGAGAAGCATCTCGGCCAGATCGCCGACGTCACCGAGATGACGTCGCAGAGCACGCTCGGCAACACGCGCATCACCCTGCAATTCGGGCTCGACCGCGACATCGACGGCGCGGCGCGCGACGTGGAGGCCGGCATCAACGCGGCGCGCGCCGACCTGCCGACCAGCCTCAAGGCCAATCCCACCTATCGCAAGTTCAACCCGGCCGACTCACCGATCATGGTGCTGGCGTTGAGCTCGCCGACGCGCACGCTGGGCCAGCTCTACGATGTCGCGACCAACGTGCTGCAGCAGCGGCTCTCGCAGCTCGACGGCATCGGCAACGTCGACATCGGCGGCAGCGCGCTCCCCGGCGTGCGCGTCGAACTCGATCCCAACGCGTTGTTCCACTACGGCATCGGGCTCGAGGACGTGCGCGCGGCGCTCGCTTCGGCCAACGCCAACAGCCCGAAGGGCGCCATCGACGACGCCAACTATCATTATCAGCTCTACGCCAACGATCAGGCGACCAAGGCCGCAGATTATCGCGACCTCATCGTCGCCTATCGCAACGGCGCGGCCGTGAAGCTCTCTGACGTCGGCGAAGTGCTGGACTCGGTGGAAGACCTGCGCAATGCCGGGCTCGTCGACGGCATGCCGGCGATCGGCCTCATCCTCTATCGCGAGCCGGGCGCCAACATCATCCAGGCCGTCGACGGCGTGAAGGCGGAATTGCCGCGGCTCGAGGCGGCGCTGCCGGGCGACGTCGATCTCACCGTCGTCGTCGACCGCTCGATCACCATTCGCGGCTCGCTCTCTGATACGTTGCGCACGCTGGTTGTCGCCGTTGTGCTGGTGGTGCTGGTCGTGTTCGTGTTCCTGCGCAGCCCGCGCGCCTCCGCCATCCCCTCCGTCGCCGTGCCGGTGTCGATCATCGGCTCGTTCGGCGCCATGTACATGCTCGGCTTCAGCCTCAACAACCTGTCGCTGATGGCGCTGACGATCTCGACCGGGTTCGTCGTCGACGACGCCATCGTGGTGCTGGAGAACGTCACCCGTCACATCGAAGCCGGCGAGTCACGGCTCAGCGCGGCGATCCACGGCGCCGGCGAGGTGGGGTTCACCGTGCTGTCGATCAGCTTGTCGCTGATCGCGGTGTTTCTGCCGCTGCTGCTGATGGGGGGGCTGGTCGGCCGGCTGTTCCGCGAGTTCACGCTGACGCTGTCGATGGCGGTCATGATCTCGCTCGTGGTGTCGCTGACTACGACGCCGATGATGTGCGCCTTCGTGCTGCCGGTCGTGGCCGGCGCGCGCCACGGCCGGCTCTACCACGCCACCGAGCGCGTGTTCGAGGCGATGCTCGCCTTCTACCGCCGCACACTGGCGATCGCACTGCGGCACCCGCTGATCACGGTGCTGACATTCTTCTCCATGATCGGGCTCAACGTCTATCTGTTCAGCAAGATGACCTACAACCTGTTCCCTGTCCAGGACACCGGGCTGATCATCGGGGCGATGCAGGGCGACCAGAGCATCTCGTTCCAGGCGATGAAGGGCAAGCTCGCCGAGCTACAGGGCATCGTCCAAGCCGATCCCGCGGTCGCGCATGTGCTCGGCTATACCGGCGGCCGCCAGGTCAATTCGGGCTTCCTCTATATTTCGCTCGAGCCGGCGAGCGTGCGCAAAGTGACCGCCGACGACGTCGTCAACCGATTGCGCCCGAAACTGGCGCGGGTTCCCGGCGGCCGGCTGTTCCTGGTCGCTGTTTCCGATCTGCGCACCGGCGGCCGGCAGAGCAATGCGGCCTACCAGTACACGTTGCTCTCCGACGACGTCTCCGATCTCACCACCTGGGCGCCGCGCCTCACCGAGGCGCTGCAAGGCTCCAAGATCCTGACCGACGTCAATTCGGACCAGCAGCAGGGCGGCCTCGAGGCCGACGTCCAGATCGACCGCGCCACGGTCAGCCGCCTCGGCCTGACGCTGAACGCGATCGACAACACGCTCTACGACGCCTTCGGCCAGCGGCAGGTGTCGACGATCTACAGCGCGCTGAACCAGTACCACGTGGTGATGGAAGTGGCGCCGCGCTATTGGGAGGACCCGGATACGCTGCGGCGGATTTACGTGTCGACGTCTGGCGCCAACCCGAGCGGCACGCAGTCGACCAACTTCAGCGTCGCCAATTACAGCGCCGCGTCGACCTCGAGCTCGACGACCGCGGCGACCATCGCGGCCGATTCGGCGCGCAACCTCGCCACCAATTCGCTCGCCGCCAGCGGCCATTCCAGCGCTTCGGCGGGCTCGGCGGTTTCGACCGCGCGGGAAACGATGATTCCGTTCTCGGCCTTCGCCAGTTTCGCGCCGGGCCACACGCCGCTCTCGGTCAACCATCAGGGCCAGTTCGCCGCTGCGACGATCTCGTTCAACATAGCGCCGGGCCATGCCTTGAGCGAGGCGCAGGCGGAAATCGACGCCGCGGCGACGCGCATCGGCGTGCCGGGAACGGTGCGCGGCACCTTTGCCGGCACGGCGCTCACCTCGCAGCAGGCGCAATCGAGCCAATTGATGCTGATCGGCTTCGCGCTGCTCGCGGTCTACATCGTGCTCGGCGTGCTCTACGAGAGTTACGTCCACCCGATCACCATCCTGTCGACCCTGCCTTCGGCGAGCGTGGGCGCGCTCATTGCGTTGAAATTGTTCGGCCAGGAGTTCACCGTCATCGCTTTCATCGGCATCATTCTGCTCATCGGCATCGTGAAGAAGAACGCGATCATGATGATCGATTTCGCCTTGCAGGCCGAACGCGAGGGGGGCCTCGACTCCCGCGAGGCGATCACCCAGGCCTGCCTGCTCAGGTTCCGGCCGATCATGATGACGACCTTCGCGGCGCTGATGGGGGCGCTGCCGCTCGCGTTCGGAACGGGAGAAGGGTCGGAATTGCGTCATCCGCTGGGGATAACGATCGTCGGCGGGCTACTGGTTTCTCAAGCGTTAACGCTCTATACGACGCCCGTGATCTTCTTGTATCTTGATCGATTCGGCAGGTGGGCGGGGCGGGCGTGGCGACGGGTTTACCTTCGAGAATCTCCGGCTCGAGCGTGATTGCCCTGGCGGCGCTGGCGCAGCTTGCAGGATGTGCGGCGGTCGGGCCTGATTATCAGAAGCCTGCCGCCATCGTTCCCGTGCATTACAAGGAAATCAAAGGCTGGAAGCTCAGCACCCCGCGCGATGACGTCGCGAAAGGCGAGTGGTGGCGGGTGTTCCGCGACCCCGAGCTCGATCGGCTGGAGCCGATGGTCGCCCTGTCCAACCAGACGCTGAAGGAAGACGAAGCCAATTATCGCGAGGCGCTGGCGCTGATCGCCGAGGCGCGCGCCGGCCTGTTCCCGACCGCCAATTTCGACCCCACGTTCACCCATACCGCCGTGGGCTCGATACTGACCACCGATATTCTCGACGCCGAGGCAAGCGCGAGCTGGGTCCCCGATGTGTGGGGCAAGGTCCGCCGAATGATCGAACAGGAAGGCGCGGCGGCGCAAGCGAGCGCCGCCACGCTCGCCAACGCCCAACTGTCTGAGCAATCCGCGCTGGCGGCGGCCTATGTGCAGCTGCTCGAGGCCGACTCCGCGCACGATCTCTATGCCGATACGGTCAAGCAGTATCAGCGTTCGCTGGTAATCACGCAGAATCAATACAATGCGGGCACCACGGCGAAGTCGGACGTCATCACCGCGCAGGCGCTGGTGCTCGCCGCCCAGGCCCAACTTCAAGGCGTCGAGGTGTCGCGCCAGCAGAGCGAGCATGCGATCGCGATTCTCATCGGGCGTCCACCCTCGGAGCTCTCGATCCGACACGGCTCGCTCGCCGACACGACGCCGGCGATTCCGGTCAGCGTGCCCTCGACGCTGCTGGAGCGGCGCCCCGATATCGCCGCCGCCGAGCGGACGATGGCGGATGAGAATGCGGCGATCGGCGTCGCCATCGCCGGCTATTACCCCTCGCTCACGCTCTCGGGCGCGATCGGCTATCAGGGCAACCCGTTCATTCCGCAGATCGCCGGCGCGAACCCGGTCTCATCGCTCGCCGCCGGGCTCGCCCAGCCGCTGTTCAACGGCGGGCTGACGGACGCGCAGGTGGCGGCGGCACGCGCGGCCTACGATTCGGCGGTCGCCGCCTATCGCCAGACGGTGCTCACCGCTTTCCAGCAGGTCGAGGACAATCTGGTCGCGCTCCGGGTCTATGGCGAAGAGATCAAAACGCAGGTGGAGGCGGTCAAGGCCGCCAAGCAGGCGGTGCAGATCGCGCTCAACGAATATGCCGCCGGCACGCAGAATTATACCACTGTGGTCACCGCCGAGGCGACCGAGCTCACCGACCAGCTGACGCAGCTCACGTTGCGCGGCGAACGGCTCACCGCCGCCGTCAATCTCATCGTCGCCCTCGGCGGCGGGTGGACGGAAGCGAATCTGCCCGAACCGCCGATTTAGCCGCCCGCAGGGCGTCGTCGGCGCTCGTCCAGCGCCCGCGAGACGGGATCGGAGGCTCCCGCGAGCCGCGCGCCTCGGCTGCATCCAGAGCGCGCTTGCGAAAACGGGAACGCTGGTTTTTCGAGAAAAAGCGCGCGACCTCGAGAACCTGGAGCGAATTGCGATTCCACCGGAACGCAATTTGCTCTAGCGCTTTGTTGCTGGGAGGAACCGCAACATGCTGCCCAAGGGCTATCTCATCGCCCGCATCGATATCACCAACCCGGAGGCCTACGCCAAATACGCAGCCGCGGCGACGCAAGCGATCGCCGATCACGGCGGCAAGGTTCTGATCTGTGGCGGGCGAAACGAGGCGCTGGAGGGCCAGGCGAGCGCGCGCAATGTCGTGCTGGAGTTCGAGAGCTACGACCCGGCGCGGACCTACTATTTCTCTCCGCAATATCAGGCGGCCGAGGCTCTGCGCGAAGGCGCGGCGGTTATTGAATTCGTGCTCGTCGAGGGGGTGTGAGATGGCCAAAGGCTACTGGATCGCCAATATGGATGTGCGCGAGCCCGAGGCCTACAAGGCCTATATTGCCGCCGCCGCGCCAGTCTTCGCCGAATTCGGCGCGCGGTTCCTGGTGCGCGCGGGGCGACACGAGGTGGCGCAGGGAGCGTCGGGCCCGCGGCAGGTGGTGATCGAGTTCCCCGACTACGCATCGGCGCTGGCCTGCTATCATTCGCCCCGCTATCAAGCGGCCAAGGCGCTGCGAGCGTCGATTAGCGACGGCGACCACGTGATCGCCGAGGGCTACGATGGCCCGCAACCCGGCTGAGGGAGACCCTCGATGAGCGAGATGCGGCTGATCGTGACCGGCGCCGCCGGCCGCATGGGGCGCATGGTGGTGAAGACGATCCACGAGACGCCCGGCGTCAAAGTGATCGGCGCGCTGGAGCGGCCGGGCTCGCCGGCGCTGGGCGAGGACGCCGGGACGCTCGCCGGCCTCGCCGAACCCATCGGCGTCGCAGTGACCGAAGACCCGCTGACGCTGATGATGGGCGCCGATGGCATCGTCGATTTCTCCTCGCCGGGGGGAAGCGTCGAGATCGCCGCGCTCGCGGCGCAGGCGCGCATCGCCGACGTGATCGGCACGACCGGCCTCACGCCCGACGATCTTGCCAAGATCTCCGCCGCCGCGCGCCACGCGCCGATCGTGTGCTCCGGCAACATGAGCCTCGGAGTCAACCTGCTCGCCGGTTTGGTACGCCAAGCGGCGCGTGCGCTCGGGGCGGAGTTCGACATCGAGATCGTCGAGATGCACCATCGCATGAAGGTCGACGCGCCCTCCGGCACGGCGCTGATGCTCGGCGAAGCGGCGGCCGAAGGGCGCGGCATCGGGCTCGCTGCGCACGCGGTTCGTGGCCGGGACGGCATCACCGGCGCCCGCAAGAGCGGCGACATCGGCTTTGCCGCATTGCGCGGCGGCACGGTCATCGGCGCGCACAGCGCGATCTTCGCCGGCGAAGGCGAGCGCCTCGTGCTCTCCCACCACGCCGAGGACCGGGCCTTGTTCGCCCGCGGCGCGCTTAAAGCTGCGTTATGGGCGCGCGACCGCAAGCCGGGGCTCTATGGGATGGCGGATGTGCTGGGGATTTGACCGGCCTCGCCGAGGCCGGCCTGGCGACAAACGGCGGCGGGGCGGGTTCGGTCATTGACAGTGCCGGCCGAACATCTCACATAACGATAAGCGATGATGGTGGGAGCCGAGATGGCGATCGAACATCGGACCCTCGAGCCTGCACGCAAATCGAGCGCAGGCGCCAAGACGGACAAGCCGAAGACGGAGGCGAAAGGCGGAGCCCCGCGGGCTGCGGCCGCGAAATTTTTCGCGTTCGAAGTGCCGGGCTCGGGAGCGGAGCCTCTGTATGTCTATCTTTCCTACGGTCCCCGTCCCAAAAAAGTCACTGCGCCCCCGGGCGGCGTCTTCTATGGCAGCATAATGTCCGGCGGACACGTCGTCGGCCCCAAGGAAGGAAACGCCGCGCCTCGGGATGAAAAGCAAGGTGGGCTGGCCGTCGCCGATTCGAAAACCGAGCGCGCCTATGACGACCTCACCGAAAGCGAGTGGGAGCAGGCCAAAGCGGCGGCGTTAGAAATCCTCGCCGCCGATCTAGACGATCCGGCCGATCACTTGGCGTACGTCCGGGCGCGTCTCGCGCGCATCCGGCGAGCCTCATGAATGGCCCTGTTCGGCCGCGACAAAGTCGCCAAAGCGGCGCAGGATTTCGCCGACCATTTGAAGCTGGTCGAAAATGTAAGGGCGCCGCAGGTCGCGCAAAAGGAATTGGCGGACGAGATGGGTCGCCTCGACGAGCGAGTGCGCGCGGTGGAATCCGAACTTCGCGCCGCCAAGGCGGAAATCCGCAGCGATGCGTTGCGCGAGACGCAGAACATCGTCAACGCCGTGCAGGGCGGGCTCAACCAGCGCATTCAGGATCTGGCTGTCGATCTCGCGATCCTGCAACACGAGACGGGCAGCACTCGGCTCGAAAGGCCGTCGGCCCGGGCGAAGCGGCTCGAGACCCCGGATCAAGGCTGAAGCGCGGTCTCACCTCACCGAGCGTAGCGCCATGATCGTCAGGGTTTCGATGAGCTCGTCGAGGTGGGCTTCGTCGCGCGCCTCGTCCTTCGCGGCGCAGGCGAAAAGACGGATCGCGTCGGCGAGATGCCGAGCTGTCGTCCCCGAGGCCCAGATTTTTTCCTCGAACGGCGCCAGCAGCGTCTCGATGATGTCGCGAAACCGGCGGTAGCTCTCGGAGATCGCCTGCCGGCTCTCTTCGCCGACGCCTTCGATGATATCCTCGGTGTTGGGCGAGGCATGCAGCATGCGATAGGGCTCACGGGCGAGGTGTTCGAACACGATTCCAAGCTGCTCGCCGAAGTCGCGGCCATCGGCCACGCCGCGCTCGGTCGCTTCGATCGCGCCGTCCATGAACAGGCGGATCGTCGCTACCAACACCGCGTCCTTGTTGGCGAACAGGTTGTAGAGCGTCTGCCGCGCGACGCCGGCCTCGTGGGCGATGTCGTTCATGCTCGTGCGTTTCACGCCATAGCGGATGAACACGCGGGCCGCGGCGTCACAGATCTCTTTTTCTCGATCGTTCATGGCAGAAATGTTGACAAATGGACGCCAAATGTCAATATGGACATTACGACAGCAATTGTCCAAATGACAACAGCCAGGAGATCGCCATGAGCTCGAAAACCGCATTGGTCACCGGCGCCTCGTCGGGGATTGGCGAAGCCGCCGCGCGCCTGTTGAAACAGAAGGGCTTCGTCGTCTACGCCGCCGCGCGGAGGGTGGAGCAGATGGCGCCGCTGGAGCGCGAAGGCATCCACGTCGTCGAGCTCGACATCACGGTCGACGCCTCGATCGGCGCCTGCGTCGACACGATCCTGCAACGCGAGGGCCGCATCGACGTCCTGGTGAACAACGCCGGCTACGGTTCTTATGGCGCGGTCGAGGATGTGCCGATCGAGGAGGCGCGCCGTCAATTCGAGGTCAACATCTTTGGCCTTGCGCGGCTCGCTCAGCTCGTGCTGCCAAGAATGCGCGAGAACCGCTTCGGCCGGATCATCAACGTTACGTCGGTGGGCGGCAAGATCTATACGCCGTTCGGCGCCTGGTATCATGCGACCAAGCATGCGCTCGAAGGCTGGTCGGATGCGCTGCGGCTCGAGACGGCGCCGTTCGGCATCGATGTCGTCATCATCGAGCCGGGAGGAATTCGCACGCCCTGGGGCGCCATCGCCGTCGACAATCTCATGAAGACTTCCGGCTCCGGCGCCTATGCCGCCGCGGTGAAAAGGGCCGCCGAGAACATGAAGAAGCTCTATGACGGCAACCGGCTTTCGCCACCCGAACTGATCGCACGAACGATCGCCAAGGCCGCGACTTCTGCCAAGCCGCGCACGCGATACGCCGCAGGCTACATGGCCAAGCCCGTCCTGTTCCTGCGCTGGCTGCTGCCCGACCGCCTGTTCGATTCGCTGATCGGATCGATGGCGGCCTGACGGCCCCGGCTACACATCCGTCAACACCCTGCCAAACACTTCGCTCACCCGCAGATGCGCTTCCTTCAGCGTCGCGGCGAGCGAGTCGAAATCGGGCAAGTGCGTCGCCGCGGCGATGCGGCGTTTCACGCCGGCCGCTGCACTGTTCGCATCGAAGCGCCCGGCGACGGTCAGGCGCATGATCTGCGTCGCCTCCGTTAACAACTGATGCGCATCGATGAGCGCCGCCGCGTCGTCCGCGCTCAGCCAACCCGCTTCGCGGGCGCGTGGAAAAACGTTGCGGGTAAAAACGTCGGC
>JBKQKS010000217.1:0-5866 GCA_052147395.1 Roseiarcus sp. | reverse complement strand
CCTTGTCGCCCATGCCGGTCTCGAGCGAGCCGAGCACGCCGAGTTCGCCCTCGACCGAGACGCCGCCGAGATGCGCCATGTCGGCGACCTGCTTGGTGACCCCGACGTTGTAGGCCCAGTCGGCAGGCGTCTTGCCGTCCGTCTTCAACGAGCCGTCCATCATCACCGACGTGAAGCCGGACTGCATCGCAGTGACGCAGGTCGCCGGGCCGTTGCCGTGGTCGAGATGCACGCAAATCGGGATCTCGGGATAGATCTCGGTCAGCGCGTCCATCATGTGCTTGAGCATGGCGTCGTTCGCATAAGCGCGCGCGCCGCGCGAGGCCTGGATGATGACCGGGGCATTGCAGGCCTTGGCCGCTTCGCCGATGGCCAACGCCTGCTCCATATTGTTGATGTTCAACGCCGGAACGCCGTAGCCGTGTTCGGCCGCGTGATCGAGAAGCTGACGTAGCGTTATGCGGGACATTGCATTTCCTCCATGAGCTATTTGGCGCGCAGGGCTTCGACGCCGGGCAAAACCTTGCCTTCCATCCATTCGAGGAAGGCGCCGCCCGCCGTCGAAACATACGTGAATTTTTCGCCGACGCCAGCCTGGTTCAGCGCCGATACCGTGTCGCCGCCGCCGGCCACGCTCTTGAGTTTGCCAGCCGACGTCAGCGCCGCGGCGGTCTTGGCGGCCTGCATCGTGCCGGCGTCGAACGGGTGCATTTCGAAGGCGCCGAACGGACCATTCCACACCAGCGTGTTGCAGGCGTTGAGCGCCTCTTCCACCGCCAGGATCGACTTCGGCCCGATATCGAGGATCATCTCGTCGTCGGCGATGTGATCGACGTCGACGAAGCGCGCCGCCGCATGAGCCTTGAACTCCTTGGCCGCATTGGCGTCGACCGGCAGCAGAATGCGGCACTTGGCCTCTTCTGCGCCTTTGATGATCGCGCGCGCCGTGTCCGCCAAGTCTTTTTCGCACAGCGACTTGCCGACCGCCTTGCCTTCGGCGAACAGGAAGGTGTTGGCCATGCCGCCGCCGATGATCAGCACGTCGACCTTCTTGACCAGATTGCCGAGCAGATCGAGCTTGCTCGACACTTTAGCGCCGCCGACGATCGCAGCGACCGGACGCGACGGATTGCCGAGCGCCAGCGTCAACGCCTCGAGCTCGGCCTGCATGGCGCGGCCCGCGTAGGCCGGCATCTTGTGGGCGACGCCTTCGGTCGAAGCGTGGGCGCGGTGCGCGGCGGAGAACGCGTCGTTGACATAGATGTCGCCGAGCTTGGCGAGCGCCTCGACGAAGGCCGGGTCGTTCTTCTCTTCCTGCTTGTGGAAGCGGGTGTTCTCGAGCATCAGCACGTCGCCGTCCTTCATGGCGGCGACCGCGGCTTCGGCGACCGGGCCGATGCAGTCGGCGGCGAAGCCGACCGGCTTGCCATAGAGCTCCGCGACCGCGGCGGCGACGGGCCTCAGCGAGTTTTTTTCGTCCGGCCCTCCCTTCGGGCGGCCGAAATGGGCGAGCAGGATCACCTTGCCGCCCTTGTCGGAAATCTCGCGGATCGTCGGCAGCACGCGCTCGATGCGGGTCGCGTCGCTCACCTTGCCGTTTTCCATCGGCACGTTGAGGTCGACGCGCAGCAGCACGCGCTTTCCCTTCACGTCGGCAGTGTCGAGAGTGTTGAACTGACTGGTCATGGATGCAGAAACCTCGAAGCTGTGAACACGATGCCGGAAATCCCGATCAGCAGCGTGCCGAGAATGCCGATCATCTGCCACGTTGTAGGTATGTGAGCGAAAGGACCTTCCACACCCGCGAGCCGGCCATCGAGACCCGACAGCCCGCCATCGAGGCTGGCGAGCCGCATTTCGACGCCCGCAATGCGTTGACCCACTTCGTCGAAACGCTTGCGGTTCTCGACGGCAATTTCCCGCAGGGCGGGTTCCAAGCGGGCAATTGCCGCGTCGATTCGATCGACCTTCACCTGGATCTGGGCGACCGTGTTCTCCAAAGCTGCGACACGCTGTTCCGACATCTCGCCTCTCGGACCATCACCCCCGCCCGTGTCGATTGAGCGCTTCGGCCTGTCCAGGAGTTCTGCGCTCACGGCGCGACCTCGATCGCCCGGCGACGCAACGGCAACTCGGCGAATTGCTCGATGTGCCCACAATTCGAGCAACCAAGCGAGATCAGTCGAGCATGTCTCTTCGCAACCGGATCGTCCCCCTCGTGAACCATGAGGTTCGTCCGAAGGTTCGAACCGATTTCATCGAGCTGAGCGAATTCGTGATGAGGACAGACAGCGCAACGGAACCCTCGAAGATGGCTCAACAAGAGTTCCCTGTTCTTTGCCGCAACCTCGTCTTCGCTCGGCATCGAGGAGACTCATAGCCTCAGATCGTCTTGGCGAGCGCCACCGCCGTGTCGCCCATGCGGTTCGAGAAGCCCCACTCGTTGTCGTACCAGGACAGCACGCGCACGAATGTGCCGTCGATCACCTTGGTCTGGTCGAGGTGGAAGATCGACGAACGGCTGTCGTGATTGAAGTCCGCCGACACGTTCGGCCTGTTGGTATAGCCGAGGATGCCCATGAGCGGGCCATTGGCCGCCGCGATGATCGCCTCGTTGATCTCTTCCTTGGTGGTCGCGCGCTTGGCGACGAACTTGAGGTCGACGACCGAAACGTTCGGGGTCGGCACGCGGATCGCCGAGCCGTCGAGCTTGCCCTTGAGCTCGGGCAGCACGAGGCCGACCGCCTTAGCGGCGCCGGTCGTCGTCGGGATCATCGAGAGCGACGCAGCGCGAGCGCGGTAGAGATCCTTGTGGAACGTGTCGAGCGTCGGCTGGTCGCCGGTAAAGGAATGGATCGTCGTCATGAAGCCACGCCCGATGCCGATCGCATCGTTGAGAACCTTCGCGACCGGCGCCAAGCAGTTGGTGGTGCACGATGCGTTGGAGACCACGAGATGGTCCTTGGTGATCTTGTCGTGGTTGACGCCGTAGACGACCGTCAGGTCCGCGCCGTCCGACGGCGCCGAGACGAGCACGCGCTTGGCGCCTGCGGTCAAGAGCGTCGCCGCCTTCTCGCGCGCGGTGAAGATTCCGGTGCACTCCATTGCGATGTCGACATCGAGATCCTTGTAAGGGAGCTGAGTCGGGTCCTTGATCGCGGTCGCCTTGAACTTTTGTTCGCCGGCGATGATCATGTCGCCGTCGACCGCGACCTCGAGCGGGAAGCGGCCATGGACGCTATCGAAGCGCAGCAGATGGGCGTTGGTCTCGACCGGGCCGAGGTCGTTGATCGCGACCACCTCGATATCCTTGCGGCCCGATTCCGCTATCGCGCGCAGCACGAGGCGCCCGATTCGCCCGAAGCCGTTGATTGCAACCCGTACCGCCATCTTGTGACCTCCTCTTTTCGTTTCGCGCAGCGTTTCCGGCTTTGCGTCGGCCGCCTGTCTACGCCTTGCAGCATAGTCTATCCTTGATCCAAGGCATAAAGTCCAGCGGGGTTTTCCTAACCGCTTTTCAGACGGATTTAATGCAACGCTGATCTACCCCATGTTGGGCGATGCCCCAAGACCTCGGCGGACGCATGGCTCTTGTGGGCAATTGGCGCCAGCGCGTTGACGCTGGCTTCACGCGTCGCGTAAACTCGCGGAGCTAACGAGTGGACCGATATGGGAGCTTCCGAGCTCGATGACGCATTGGGCCGCGTCCGTCAGGCGATCGACCGCCTGGAGACGGCGATCGATATTCGCCGAAGATATGATGCGCGCCACGCCGACGCCGACGAAGAATTCAGCCTGATGCAGGACGACCGCGCTCGCCTCGCCGTGGAGCTCGACGGCGCGTTGGCGCAGAATCGGGCGATGACCGCCGCCAACGCCGCGGCGGCCTCGGCCCTCGCTCGGGCCGCCGCAGTCCTCGAGGAGTTTCTCGCCCGCGCGGCGGTGGAGGCGGATGACTGAGCGCGAGGCTCCAACGCGCACGGGATCGAGGGGGGACATGGCGCAGGTGAGCGTGAACATCGGCGGGCGCAGCTACCGTCTCGCCTGCAACCCCGGCGAGGAGGCGCACCTAGCGGCGCTCGCCGCCGCGCTCGACCGCAAGATTCAGGAAATGCGCCAAGCCTTTGGCGAGATAGGCGACCAGCGCCTCGCCGTCATGGCCGCGCTCACCATCGCCGACGAAGCGAGCGAAGCCCGCGCGCGGGGCGAGCGCGAGGCCGCCCGCGCCGAGGCGGCCGAGACCGAAGCCCGCGCCGCTCAGGCCGAAGCCCACGAGGCCCGCCACGGCGCCGAAATGCGGGCCGCCACCCTCGCCCGCGATCTCGACGAACTGACCCGCCGCCTCGATGCGCTCGCCGAGGCGTTGCGCGGCAAGGCGGACATGTAGACGGCAGGTAGTCAGGGAAGCGTCGCTACCGCGCCGCCGAGGGAAATACGGCCGGCGGAGTCAGCGTCTGGAGGTCGAAACCGCGCTCTCGCGGCCCGATGTGGCGCGCCTCGGAAGACCCCATCGCAATCCATCGTGGCGCCGCCGCCCCGGAGGACGGCGGCGCTGCAACTGGAAATCAAAGCCAACCCTTGACGGTCGCCCAAATCGACTTCGCAGGCGCGGGCGTCGGCGGCGCGGCCGGAATGATCGACGGCAGCGCCGCCGGCGGGGGCGTCGCCGGTGCGGCCGCCGCAGGGGCGCTGGGGCTCGGCGCGGGCGCGTCGGCCGTCGTCGGAGCATCGGAAGTCGCAGCGGCGCCGGAGCTCGATGGGGCCGCGGCGCCTGCATCCGCCGCCGCAGGCGGAGGCGCGCTCGTCTGCGACGCCGCCACCTGCGCTTCGGCAATGTCGCCGGCGAAAGCGGGAATCTTGGCCAGCGTCTCGGGTCCCGCGAGACCATCGGCCTCCAGACCATGGGACGACTGGAACTCCGACACGGCCTTTCCGGTCCCCGGCCCGAATTCGCCGTCCGCTGCGACGCCGAGCGCCTCTTGCAATTTCTTGACGGTTGCGCCTCGTACGCCCGGCGCCAGCAGAACGAGCTCGCCGAGCCCCATGTGCATGAACGTGTCAGGGCCCGCGACGCCATCGGCGGCGAGCGTGTTTTTCTCCTGATACGCCTTCAGCGCCGCTTCTGTTCCGGGACCGAAATCGCCGTCCGCCGTCACGCCGAGCTTGGCCTGAAGAAGCCGAACCGGTTCGCCGGACACCCCAATGCGCAGATAAGACATGGACTTCCCTTCCCCATTCGGACCGCCTCGCGGCCACGATCCTCACTTGCCACCCCCGTCTTGTCGAGGAGGATTCGGTAGGAGGGAGCGATACCCTGAACCGTCGGCGGTTTTCAACTCCACCGCCCTCCTCCACGAGGTTGAGGCATTCACTCGAGGTCTTCGCGTCCGCTAGCGCGATTCCGGAATTTGCAATTCGAGCGTCTCGAGAAATTGCGACGCGCTGATGAACCAGGGCTCGTGCGAGGATATTCGGGTCACGCGGCGGCACGATCGGCGGCTTCAATTTCGCAGGGAGCGTAACCCGGGCAATTTCCCGGGCGCCCTTGTAGGCGAGGTCCCTCATCCTGAGCTTGTCGAAGGACGACCTCGCTGCTTCCGCGTGGAACAGTCGGGTGAGTATAAGGCGCTTACGCGCCGACCGAGGTCGTCCATCGACAAGCTCAGGATGAGGGCCCTCGGCCACAGAATGGCGCCGCCTGGGAACCTGCCCCGGCGACCACGGAGCCATGCAACTCCCTTAGGCGACGCCCAGAAACTATCGCTGCATGTCGTTATTTCTCGGGGCAATGCTGTAGTTCCATTCTGGGTGGAACGTGTCGCGGGTTATGTTCAGGCTCGCCATGTCCGCGTCGGAAACCTTGATG
>JBKQKS010000216.1:0-21971 GCA_052147395.1 Roseiarcus sp. | reverse complement strand
GCCGTCGCCGCCCTCGTCGGCCTGGGCGAGGCGGTGCGCCTCGTCCCAATCGCCCTTGGCGTCGAACCATAGCGCCTGCAGCGCGAGGCTCGCGCCTGCCGGCGGCGAGGGTTCTGACAACGAGGCGCGAAAGGCGTCGAGCGTAGCGGACATGACGGAGAGCTTGGCTCCGCTTGGCGAAGAGATCAAGACGGCGCCAACGCAACCTAACGCTCTCTTAACCCTAACGCTCTCTAATGGGGGAGGCGGCGTCGCGCCGGCGGCGGCCGGGAGAGCCGTTCATTGACGCCCATAAGGTCCCATGCTATCCCAAGCCATCCCATACGTAAGCGCCGAGGAGCCGCCGAACGCTGAACCCGCATCCGCGGCCGCCGCGTTTTGGCGCGCCCGGGACGAGGCGGGCGACAGACTTGGACCGTTTCCTCTCCCAGTTCCGCAACCGGTTCGACGCCAAGGGCCGCGTCTCGCTGCCGGCGCCGTTCCGCACGGCGCTGACGACGCCCGGTTTCGCGGGCGTGTTCGTGCATCCGAGCCTCGACGATCCCGCGCTCGACGGTGGCGGGCAGGGGCTCGTCGACGAGATCCAGGCGATGCTCGATGCGATGCCGCTTTACTCCCGCGCGCGCGACGATCTCGCCACCGCCTTGTTCTCGACGGCCGAGATTCTGCGTCCGGATTCGGAGGGCCGCATCGTGCTCCCGGAGCGGCTGCGCGAATCGGCGGGGCTCGAGGGCGAAGCTTTGTTCGTCGGTCAGGGACGCAAATTCCAGATCTGGGCGCCGGAGCGGTTCGCCGCGCGCCTTTCCGCGGCCCGCGAGGGGGCGCGGGACATGCGGCGCCAGATCGCGGTCGTGACGGGAGCGCGGCCATGACAAGGGGCCGCGAGAAGGCCGCCGGCGGAGCGCCCCCGCACATTCCCGTGCTGCTCGCGCCCGTGCTCGAAGCGCTGACGCCGCGCCCGGGCGCCGTCATCGTCGACGGCACTTTTGGCGCCGGCGGCTACACGCGCGCTATCCTCGATGCCGGCGCGGCCGTGGTCGCGATCGACCGCGATCCAACGGCGATCGCGGCGGGGGAGGGGCTCGTCGAGACGAGCGGCGGGCGGCTGAAGCTGGCGCCGGGCCGGTTCGGCGAACTCGACCGGATCGCGGCTGACCAAGGGTTCCCGGTTGTCGACGGCGTCGCGCTCGACATCGGCGTTTCCTCGATGCAGATCGACGAGGCCGAGCGCGGCTTCTCGCTGCGCTTCGACGCGCCGCTCGACATGCGCATGGAGCGCGAGGGGCGGAGCGCCGCCGACATTCTCGCCGAGGCCGACGAGGCCGGGCTCGCCGACATTCTTTACCATTTCGGCGAGGAGCGCGCCGCGCGCCGCCTCGCCCGCGCCATCGTCAACGACCGTAAGCGCGAGCCCTTCGTCTCGACGCGGCAGCTCGCCGGCCTCGTCGAACGTGTGGCGCCGGCCCGGCCTGGCGAGCTCACCCATCCTGCGACGCGCACGTTCCAGGCGCTGCGCATCGCCGTCAACGACGAGCTCGGCCAATTGCTGCGCGGCCTCGCTGCGGCCGAGCGCGCACTGAAACCCGGCGGCCGGCTCGCCGTCGTGACCTTCCATTCGCTGGAAGACCGCATCGTCAAGCAGTTTTTCGCCCGACGCAGCGGGCGCGGCGAAACGCCCTCGCGGCGGCTGCCCGGCGAGCCTGAGGCCCTGGCGCCGAGCTTTCGCGTGCTGACGCGCTTACCCGTCACGCCGAGCGCGGACGAGATCGCGGCCAACTCGCGGGCCCGGCCGGCGAAGCTGCGCTGGGCGGAGCGCACCGACGCGCCGGCGTTCGCGTTCGAGCCGGAACTCGCGGCCGCGACGCGGGCCGGACGCATGGGGTTGGAGGGGGCGTGATGTGGCGCATCCTGCACATAATCGCTATCGGCGCGGTCATCGCCTCGGCGTTCTATGTCTACAGCATCAAGTACGAGACCATCTATGCGGCCGAAGAGGTCGAGAAGACGCGCCAGCTCATCGCCAAGGAGCGCGATGCGATCGAGCTGCTGCGCGCCGAATTTGCGCATCTTACCCGGCCCGATCGCCTGCAGCAGATCGCCGATCAGCAATTGCAGATGCAGCCGCTCGCCCTCAACCAGATCGTCAAGCCGGAAGACCTCCCGGAAGCCGGTTCCAAGCTCGACTCGATCGGCCGAGAGCTGGAGACGCTCGGCCTCGTCGGCGGCGACGCCAGCCCGTCCCCGGGCGTGACCGGCGCGACGCCGGCGCTGAGGTAGCCCGATGAGCGACGCCGCCGCGCCCGTATCCACGCTGAAACCGCCACTGCGGCGGCGCCTCCGCGAATGGGGGGGCCGCCTCGTGAAGTCGCTGTTTGCCGCGCGCGGCGACAAGAGCCGCGCCCGCATCGGTCAGCTGGCGCTGTTCATCGGGGTCGGCTATCTCGCCATCGGCGGCAAGCTCGTCGAGATCGGGTCCTCCGGCGTGCCGCCGCAATCGCTCAAGGTCGATGTCGACCAACCGGTGTCGGAAGCCCGTCCGGACCTCATCGATCGCGACGGGCGCGTGCTCGCCACTGACGTCAAGACCCAGTCCGTCTATGCCGATCCGCGCCGCGTCATCGACAAGGACGAGGCCGTCGAGCTCATCACGGCGGTGTTGCCCGACGTCGACGCCAAAGGCTTGCGCGAGCGGCTCAACTCGAAAAAGGGCTTCGTCTGGATCAAGCGCCAGATCACCCAGAAGGAACACGACGAGATTTTCCATCTCGGCCTGCCCGGCGTCGATTTCCTGCCCGATTACAGGCGGGTCTACCCCAACGGGCCGATCGGCGCCCACGTCGTCGGCTATGTCGACACCGACAATGTCGGCATCGCCGGCATGGAAAAATACCTCGACCAGCAGAGCCTCACCGATCCGCACATCCCCGGCTTCTCGATTTCCCAGGACGCGCTGAAGCCCGTGAGGCTGTCGCTCGACCTCGACGCGACCCATGCGCTGCGCGACGAGCTCGAGCAGGGCCTGCAGCACTTTCGCGCCAAGGCGGCGGCGGGCGCCATCCTCGACGTCGACACCGGCGAGGTGATCGCGCTGGAATCGCTGCCCGATTTCGATCCCAACGATCCCGGCGACATGCGCGACAAGGAGAAGATCAACCGCATCAGCGTCGGCGTCTACGAAATGGGCTCGACCTTCAAGGCGCTCTCGATCTCGATGGCGCTGGACTCCGGCAAGGTGACGCTCGGCTCGCACCTCGACGCGCGCGACAGCCTGCGCTACGGCCGCTTCACCATCCACGATTTCCACGCCACCCACCGCATTCTCAGCGTGCCCGAAGTGTTCACCCATTCCTCCAACATCGGCACGGCGAAAATGGCGTTGATGGTGGGAGTCGCGGCGCACCAGGCGTTCTTGAGGAAGATGGGCCAGCTCGACCGACTGCGCACAGAACTGCCGGAGAGCGCCGAGCCGCTATGGCCGAAGCACTGGGGCGAGCTCAACACGTTGACCATCGCCTTCGGCCAGGGCATCAACGTCGCGCCGCTGCAGGCGATGATGGCGGTCGCGGCGCTGGTCAACGGCGGCCACATGATCGTGCCGACCTTCCTGCCGCGTGACGAGGCGGCGGCGATGGCGGGCAGCCATCGCGTCGTCAGCGAACAGACCTCGGAATCGTTGCGCTACCTGATGCGCTCCAACGCCACTCACGGGTCGGCGACCTTCGCCAACGTCGAGGGCTATTACGTCGGCGGCAAGACCGGCACCGCCGACAAAATCGTCCACGGCCACTACAATCACAGCCAAGTGTTCACCACCTTCATGGCGATCACGCCGGCCAACAAGCCCAAGTACCTGTACATGGCGATCTACGATGAGCCGCAGGACGCGCCGGGCGAGAGCTATCACACCGCCGCCTGGAATGCGGGCCGCACCACCGGCGCGCTGCTGCGCCGCGTCGAGCCACTGCTCGACCGTCCGCCGCGGCCGAATTTCCCGCAGAACCCGTTCCCGCTCATTGCCAAGCTCGGCTATGGCGGCGACGCCGACAAGACAGGCAAAGAGTGAAACGGCTCGGCGAAATCCTCGATCTCGGCGACGAGAACCCGCTCGCGGCGCTGGAGATCGGCGGCCTCGCGACCGACAGCCGCAAGGCGAAGCCGGGCGACGTGTTCTTCGCCCTCGCCGGCGTGAGGGACGACGGCCTCAGCCATGCGGCGCAAGCGCTCGCCAAGGGCGCGGTCGCCGTCGTCGCCGAGCGCGAGTGCGATCTCGCCGCGCCGTGCGTGCGCGTCGCCGACGCCCGGCTGGCGCTCGCCCGCGCCGCAGCGCGCTTCTACCCCGATGAGAGCCGGACCATCGTCGCCGTCACCGGCACCAGCGGCAAGACCTCGGTCGCCGCTTTCGCGCGGCAGATTTTCGCCGCCCGGGGCCATGAGGCGGCGTCGCTCGGCACCCTCGGCGTCGTCTCGCGGCCGTTCACCGTCTACGGCTCGCTGACGACGCCCGATTCCGTGACGCTGCATGAGACTCTGCAGAAGCTGGCGCTCGCCGGGGTGACCCATGTGGCGATGGAGGCCTCCTCGCACGGCCTCGACCAGAAGCGGCTCGATGGCGTCAGGCTCGCCGCCGGGGCCTTCACCAACCTGTCGCGCGACCACCTCGACTATCATCCGACGATGGAAGCCTATCTCGAGGCCAAGCTCAGGCTCGCGCGCGAGCTGACGCCAAAGGGCGCGCCGTTCGTCGTCGACGCCGACAGCGTCGTCGCCGAGCGCGTCGTCGCCGCGGCGCGCGAGGCCGGGCGCGTCCCGTTCACGGTCGGCGTCAAGGGCGAGGCGATCCGGCTCGTCGCGTCCCGGCGGGAAGGCTTCGCCACCCGTTTGCAGCTTGTCCACGAAAGCCGCGACTACGCGCTGAAACTGCCGTTGCCCGGCGATTTCCAGGTCTCCAACGCCTTGGTCGCGGCGGGGCTGGCGATCGCGACCGGCGACGATCCGGCGGCCGTGTTCGCCGCCCTCGAACACGTCCAAGGCGCGCCCGGGCGGCTCGAGCGCGTCGGCGAGCTGCGCGGCGCTCTCGTCATCGTCGACTATGCCCACAAGCCGGACGCCCTGGAAAAGACCCTTCGCGCCTCGAGACCGTTCGTCGCCGGCCGGCTCATCGTGGTGTTCGGCTGCGGCGGCGACCGCGATCCGGGCAAGCGGCCGATCATGGGCGAGATTGCGACCCGTCTCGCCGACATCCAGATCGTCACCGACGACAATCCGCGCGGCGAGGACCCGGCAAAAATCCGCGCCGCCATTATTGCGGCCGCGCCCTGCGCCCTGGAGTTCGGCGATCGCGGCGAGGCGATCCGCGTCGGCGTTGCGATGCTGAAACGCGGCGACGCGCTCGTCATCGCCGGCAAGGGTCATGAAACCGGCCAAATCGTCGGCGACCGCACGCTGCCGTTTTCCGACGCGGACTGCGCTCGGGCGGCGATCGAGGGGGCGGCATGAGCGAGAGTCTTTGGCGCGCAGACGAACTCGCCGCCGTGTTCGGGCCGCCGAGCGCGGCCGTTGGCGATGTGGCGGGCGTGTCGATCGATTCGCGCACGCTGAACGCGGGCGATCTTTTCGTCGCCATCAAAGGCGAAGTCCACGATGGCCACGACCACGTCGCCGCCGCCTTCGAGCGCGGCGCGGTCGCGGCGCTGGTCGCCCGCAACGAGCTCGCGCGCTTCGGGCCCGTGTTCGAGGTCGACGACACGCTTCGCGGACTCGAGCGGCTCGGCGCCGCCGCGCGCGCCCGATCGCAGGCGCGCATCGCCGCCGTCACCGGCTCGGTCGGCAAGACCAGCGTCAAGGAAATGCTGCGCGTAATGTGCGCGGCGAACGGCGCGACCCATGCCTCCCTCGCTTCGTTCAACAACCACTGGGGCGTGCCGCTGACGCTGGCGCGGTTGCCGCGCGAAGCCGCCTACGCCGTGTTCGAGATCGGCATGAACCATGCCGGGGAGATCACGCCGCTGGTGGGGTTCGTCAGGCCCCATGTCGCGCTCGTCACCACGATCGCGCCGGTGCACATCGAATACTTGGGCGCGCTGGAGGCCATCGCCGACGCCAAGGCGGAGATTTTCTCAGGGGTCGAGCCGGGAGGCGTCGCCGTTCTCAATCGCGACGCCCCGCAGTTCGAGCGCCTTTTCGCGCACGCCCGCGGGCGCGCCTTGGAGGTCAGGAGTTTTGGCGCGAGTGAGGGCTGTGAAGCGCGGCTGGTCGAGCTCGTTCCCGGCGCCGAGGGCTCGCTCGTGCGTGTAAAACTCAGGGGACGGGAGCTCGCCTTCGAGCTCGGCGCGCCGGGGCGGCACATGGCCGAGAATGCGGCGGGCGCGCTGCTCGTCGTCGACGCGCTGGGCGGCGACATTTTCCGCGCAGCTTTGGCGCTGAAGGATTTTGCGCCGCAGAAGGGGCGCGGGCAACGGCTCAGGCTCGAGGCGGCCGGCGGCGCCTTCACCGTCATCGACGAGAGCTACAACGCCAATCCCGCTTCGATGCGCGCCGCGCTCGCCCTGCTAGGCGCCGCGCCGACGGGGACGGGGGGCCGTCGCATCGCCGTCATCGGCGACATGTTGGAGCTGGGGGGCGATGGCGCGGCGCTGCACGCAGCGCTGGCGCCCGAGCTCGAGGCCGCGAGGGTCGATCTGCTGTTCGCCGCCGGACTCTTGTCGCGCGCGCTCTACGACGCGGCGCCGGCGGCGCGCCGGGCGCTGTGGGCCGAAACCTCCGAGGCTTTACGCGAGCCGCTGATCGCGGCGCTCAGCGCCGGCGACGTCGTAATGGTCAAGGGCTCGAACGGCAGCCGCATGGGGCCTCTGGTCGCGGCGCTCGGCGAACGTTTTCCGCGTCTTCACGACGCCCGATAGGGTTTGGCATGCTCACTTGGCTCACCGATTTGTCGCACACCTTCGGCGCGCTCAATCTGTTCCGCTATCTGACCTTCCGAACCCTCGGGGCGGCGGCGACGGGGCTGTTTCTGGTGTTCTTCTTCGGTCCGACGATCATTTCCAGCCTCAGGCTCAAACAGGGCAAGGGCCAGCCGATCCGCGCCGACGGGCCGGCCTCGCACCTCATCACCAAGAAGGGCACGCCGACCATGGGCGGGCTGATGATCCTGTTCGGCCTGTTTGCGTCCTCGCTGCTGTGGGCCAATCTCGACAGCCCCTATGTCTGGATCGTGTTGTTCGTCACCTTCGGCTTCGCCGCGATCGGATTCTACGACGACTATCTCAAGGTGACCAAGCAATCGCACCTCGGCTTCTCGGGGCGGGCGCGGCTCGCCGGCGAATTCCTCATCGCGATGATCGGGTGCTACGCGATGATGCGCGTCGGCTCCAGCGGCGCGACCTCGCTGGCGCTGCCGTTCTACAACGGCTACATCGTCGACCTGCGCTGGGGCTTCCTGCTGTTCGGCCCGTTCGTGATCGTCGCCTTCGGCAATGCGGTCAACCTCACCGACGGGCTCGACGGGTTAGCCATCGTGCCGGTGATGATCGCGGCGGCGACGCTCGGGCTGATCGCCTATTTCGCCGGCAATCTGCTGTATTCCCACTATCTGCTCATCAACCATGTGCCGCTCGCGGGCGAGCTCATCGTGATCTGCGGGGCGTTGATCGGCGCCGGGGTCGGTTTTCTCTGGTTCAATGCGCCGCCGGCGCAGATCTTCATGGGGGACACCGGGTCGCTGGCGCTCGGGGGCCTGCTCGGCACGATCGCGGTCGCGGTCAAGCACGAGATCGTGCTCGCCATCGTCGGCGGCCTGTTCGTGATGGAGGCGCTGTCGGTGGTGGTGCAGGTCGCGTCGTTCAAGCTCACGGGAAAACGCGTGTTCCGAATGGCGCCGATCCATCACCATTTCGAGCATCTGGGATGGTCGGAGCCGCAGATCGTCATGCGCTTCTGGATCGTCGCCTTCGTGCTGGCGATGGTCGGCCTCTCCACGCTGAAGCTGAGGTGAGCATGACGCCGGTCACGAGCTTCGCGGGAAGGCGAGTTGCGCTGTTCGGCCTCGGCGGGTCGGGGCTCTCGACGGTCGCCGCGCTCCGCGCCGGCGGCGCCGAGGTCGCCGCCTGGGACGACAGCGAGGCGCAGAGGGCGAAGGCCGGCGCCGAGCTCGTCGATCTGAGGACGGCGGACTGGTCGAGTTTCGCCGCGCTGGTGTTGTCGCCCGGCGTGCCGCTCACCCATCCCGAGCCGCATTGGACGGTCGAGCTGGCGAAAGCGCACGGCGTCGAGATCATCGGCGACATCGAGCTTTTCGTTCGCGAAAGGCGCGCCCGCCACGGCGGCTCGGCGTTCGTCGCCATCACCGGCACCAACGGCAAGTCGACGACCACGGCGCTCATCGCCCATATCTGCCGCAGCGCGGGACGCGACGTCGCGCTCGGCGGCAATATCGGCACGCCGATCCTCGATCTGCCGCCGCCCGATCCCAACCGCATCCACGTCGTCGAGTGCTCTTCGTTCCAGATCGACCTCGCCCCGACGATCGATCCGAGCGTCGGTCTCATGATCAACTTGACGCCTGACCATATCGACCGCCACGGGACGCTGGAAGCTTATGCGGCGATCAAGGAGCGGCTTGTCGCCGCTTCGGACATCGCGCTCGTCGGCGTCGACGATGACATCTGCCGCGCCGTTGCGGCGCGGCTGAAGGCGGCGGGGCGCGAGGTCGTGACGATATCGCAGGATTCCTCGCCGCTAGCCGACGTGTTCGTCGACGACCGCAGGATCTGCGAGAAGGGCGTGGCCGAGCCGCGCGTCGATCTGAGGGGCGCGCCGGCTTTGCGTGGGACGCACAACGGCCAGAACGCCGCCTTCGCCTTCGCGGCGACGCGCGCGCTCGGGCTCGGCGTCGAGGAGATCGCGCGCGCGATCGCCTCGTTTCCCGGTCTCGCCCATCGCATGGAGCCCGTCGGACGCTTTGGCCGTGTGCTGTTCGTCAACGATTCCAAGGCGACCAACGCCGATGCGGCGGAGAAGGCGCTCGCGTCGTTCAATGACATCTTCTGGATTCTCGGCGGCAGGCCGAAGGAGGGCGGCATCGAGCCGCTGAGGCCTTTGTTCGGCCGGGTCGCGAAAGCGTACCTGATTGGCGCGGCGAGCGCGGATTTCGCCGAGACTCTCGGCCGCGCCGTGCCGCACGAACATTCGGGCGTGCTGGAAAACGCGGTCGCCGCGGCCGCGCGCGACGCGGCGGCGAGCGCTTCGCCGGAGCCGGTGGTGCTGCTGTCGCCGGCGTGCGCGTCCTACGATCAATTCGCCAATTTCGAGGCGCGCGGCGAGCGCTTCCGTGCGCTGGTCGCCGAGCGGCTCGCGAATGCAAGTGGGATGAAGCCATGATCTCCAGAACCGACCGCGGCCCACTGGCCGACTGGATGCGCAGCGTCGACGGCTGGCTCATCGCCGCCTTCGGCGCCTTGATGGTGTTCGGCGTCGTCATCGCCTTCGCCGCGAGCCCCGCGGTCGCCGAGCGGCTGGGGCTGCCGAGTTTCCATTTCGTCGACCGTCAGGCGGCGCTGATGCCGCCGACCGCGCTGGCGCTGGTCGTGACCTCGTTCCTGACGCCGCGCTATGTGAGGAGGGCGGCGCTGATCCAGTACGCGCTGGGCCTCGTGCTGATCTTCGCCGCGCTGCAGTTCGGCGCTGAAGTGAAGGGCTCGCGGCGGTGGATTGTGGGCTTGCAGCCATCGGAATTCATCAAGCCGGCGTTCATCGTGCTGACCGCCTGGGCGCTCTCCGAAGCCGCGCGGCCCGGCGCGCCGCGCCTCGTCGCCCGCTTTCTCGCGATCGCTCTGCTGCCGCTGACCATCACGCCGCTGGTCCTGGAACCCGACTTCGGCCAGACCATGCTGATCTCGCTGGTCTGGGTGGCGCTGGTGTTCATGGCCGGGCTGCACTGGTTCTGGGTGCTCGGGCTCGGCGCGGCCGGCGCCGCCGGCGGTTACGCGGCTTTCCGGTTCTCCGAGCACGTGCACGAACGCGTGCTGCAATTCATCGATCCCGACACCACCGGCCACGTCGCGGATATGTTCCAGATTCACACCGCAATGCAATGCTTGCTGTCGGGCGGCTGGTTCGGACGCGGCGTGGGGGAGGGCATCTACAAGCGCATCCTGCCCGACGCCCACACCGACATGGTGTTTTCGGTGATCGGCGAAGAATTCGGCATGATCGCCTGCCTCGGCCTCATCGCCTTCTTCGGCCTCATCGTGATGCGCGGGCTGTGGCTCGCCTCGCGCAATGCCGATCCGTTCTGCCGGCTCGCGGCGGCCGGGCTCACGCTGATGTTCGGCGTGCAGAGCTGGATCAACATCGCCGTCAACGTGCGCGCGATGCCGGCCAAGGGCATGACGCTGCCGTTCATCTCCTATGGCGGCTCGTCGATGCTCGCGCTCGGCATCGGCATGGGGCTGTTGGTGGCGTTGACGCGCAAGCAGGCCGGACCCGATTACGGCGCCGTCGAGAGCGAGGCGACGTGAGCGCTCAGCGCGTTCTCATCGCCGCCGGCGGCACCGGCGGCCATCTGTTTCCCGCGGCCTCGCTCGCCGACGCGTTGGCGCGGCGCGGCGTCACGGTCGACCTCGCGACCGACGACCGAGCGCTCAAATATGGCGGCGGCTTTCCCGCGCGCGCGATCCACACCATCCCCTCGGCGACCACGACGGGGGCGGGCGTCCTCAGCAAGGCTTTGGCGACGCTCATTCTCGCGCGCGGCGTGGTCGCTTCGGCGCGGCTGATCCGCCGGTTGAAGCCCGACGTCGTCGTCGGCTTCGGCGGCTATCCCACCGTGCCGCCGCTGTTCGCTGCGTCATTACTCGGCGCGCCGTGCATTCTGCACGAGCAGAATGCGGTGATGGGGCGCGCCAACAGGTTCCTCGCGGCGCGCGTCACCCGCGTCGCCTCGGGATTCCCGAACCTGAAGGGGGTGGGTTCGGCGAACGCGCTCTATGTCGGCAACCCCGTGCGTCCATCGGTGCTCGCGGCGGCCTCGACGCCCTATCCCGAGCGCGAGGACGGCAAGCTGAGAGTGCTCATCACCGGCGGCTCGCAGGGCGCGCGGGTGTTCGCCGACATCGCGCCGGCGGCGTTGGCGCTGCTGACGCCCGAAGAGCGCGCCCGGTTGAAGCTCACGCAGCAGGCGCGCGGCGAGGACCTTGCGCGCGTCGCCGCGGCCTACGCGAAGCTCGAATTTCCCGTCGAACTCGCGGAATTCTTCACGGACCTGCCGGCGAGGATGGCGTCTGCGCATCTCGTCGTCGCGCGCGCCGGCGCTTCGACCGTGAGCGAACTCGCGGTGATCGGCCGCCCGTCGCTGCTGGTGCCGTTCCCGCACGCGCTCGACCAGGATCAGGCCGCCAACGCCGCTGTGCTCGCCGCGAGCGGCGCGGCGACGGTGATCCATCAGCCGGCCTTCACCCCCGAGCGCTTCGCCGCGGAGCTCCGCCGCGCGCTCGACGAGCCCGAGCGCCTCGAGGCCGCTGCTGCCGCCGCCAAGGCCGCCGGCGTCGCCAATGCCGCCGAGCGGCTCGCCGATCTGGTGATGGCGACCGCACGAGGGTAGGACGGGCGGCGAAGGGGCGGCGCCCGGGAAAGCCGCGGCCGCTGCGCGCGGCGAAGAGGCGGACGCTCGTCCGGCGCAAAGGCCCGTCAGGCGGTTGCCGGGGGGATCGATTCGCGCTCCCGAGACACAAATCGGGCGAAACTCTTTCATTGTGTTTCGTAGGGCCGAGCCGCTCGGGGCCGCTCGCGGCCGGCCGCCATCGCCCGAGGCGAAAGGCGGTTCGTCGTCGACGCGAGAGGTCATGAGCGCGGGTTGCTCGGTCGGCGTCGCGGTCTTCCAGGCCATGCGCCGCACGCATGACTCGGGTTGGCGTTCGCTCGAGGCCTGCGCCAATGCTCCATCCAGAATGTCAAAAAGCAAATATCATCTACATAATGAATCCTGAAAAGCGCAAAGGCATTTTCGACGTAACCGAGGCAAATTCCTGGGCGGCGCCCCTCTGTAGCTTAAGGTCCCTCATCCTGAGCTCGTCGAAGGACGACCTCGGTCGGCGCGTGAGCGCGTGAGCGCCTCATCCTGCGCTAGTGGCGTGCGTCGCCGCAATTGGCCCCTCTCCCGCCCTCATCCTGAGCTCGTCGAAGGAGCGGGAGAGGGTTGGGGTGAGGGCAAGCAGGGAACGCAAGGCCGTGAAAGAAGGCCCTCATCCGGCGCTTCGCGCCACCCCGAGCGAACGCAAAGCGTTCGCGGAGTCCCGCAAGCGGGAGAAGGGCCTCAAAATCGCCGACTCGCGACACCAGTCTCCCAAGCGGGGCCAGCGAGGTACGCGACCTCGCCTACAATGGCGTCCGGGAAATTGCCCCGGTTGCTATTCGACCTCGTCCTGTCGCGCGCTGGCGACGCAGCGTCCTGACAACGCGAAACGCCAGAGGAGCGCTTCGATTCGGCGGCGGAGTGTCGCGCAAGCGGAATGCCGCTTCCGTCGCAGGCGATTCGTCCGCGCCCCTCATGGCGCGCTTCCTCACGCTTCGAGGTCGCCGCTGCACAAGCCGCCTCCCGCGCCGAGGCTCCCCGGCTCTCGTTCAATTTGCCGCCTTTCGTGGAGCTTCGCTGCTCTCCTGCCAGCGCCGACGGGCTTCGGCGAGCCACACCAGCGCGCCCTCGTGCGGGCGGCGGCGGCCGCGGGCCCAGAACCTGGCCGACGGCAGCGGTCGGCTGCGCGCCGCCTCCGCGGCGGCGAGCGCATCGGCGATCGCCGCTTCGCAATCGGCAAATCCGTCGAGGGCGCCGGCTTCGTAGAGACGCACGATCGGCGCCGCGAGGCCCGTAGCGACGGCGAGGTCCTGACGCGACCAGCCGAGCCTAGCCCGGGCCGCCAGACATTGTTGCGGGGTCATGCGGAGTCCCTTCCGAACCGAGCGCCGCGGCGCCGACCGCCGGCGGGCGTCTCATCACCACGAATCCCGAACGCGACAAATGCTCGACGAGCCGCTTGGCGACGATGGCGGCCATCATCTCCGAGGCGTCGCTGACCCGCTTGCGTCCGCTGTAGCGCAGCGCGAAGGCGATCGAATCGACGATCTCCTGCGGGGCGGCTTGGGTCAGCGATTCCGGCGGCGCGTTCATGCTGTCCCATAACCGAATTTATCGAACATAGCAAGAACAGAATAGGGACAAGAAGCGATTCGACGATGCGACTGAATGGCGCGGCTCGTCGGATGCGTCCGCTCTGCGCCCCGCGAATTGCTGCGATGTGGCGAGATGCGGCGAGATGCTTGCCGTTTGCCGCGCGATGTGGCATTAGCGCGCGCACTCCAGCAAGTCTCCACACCAGCAAGGCAATGTCTTTTCTGAATATCAACAGTTTCCGGGACCGTCAGGCCGCGGCCGCCCAGGCGCGCAAGAGCATGGCGGAAAGGTTCCTGGCCCGTCCGAAGTACGATCCCAATGACCCCGCGGTGATCGAGCGCGAAGCCAAGCGCCGCGAAATCCTCGAGGCGCGCGCCGCCCGCGAGGCCGAGAAGGCGCGCCGCAAGGCCGAAGCCGAGGCCGAGGCGGCCCGCCGCCACGCCGAAGACGAAGCTCACCGGCAGGGCGAGCTGCGTCTCGAGGCCTTGCATCAGGCCGAAGAGGAAACCGCGCGCCGCGCCGAGCAGGAACGCGTCGAGTTCGAGAAAAAGCTCGAACGCGATGCGCGCTATGCGGCGCGCAAAGCTCGCAAACAGAAAAAGAAGAGCGTCGCCGAGCGCTGGGGCGGCTGAAGGCTCGCTCGAGCTCGCGTGCCCTCGAGGAAACGCGTGAGATGAGGGCCTAACCATGAAGAACCAGCCCCTGCGGGTCGGCATCGCCGGATTGGGCGTCGTGGGCACGGCGCTCGCGCGGCTGCTGCGACGCGTGCGCGGCGATCTCGAAGCCCGCATCGGCCGCGAGGTATTCGTGGCGGCGGTGAGCGCACGTTCGAAACGTGATCGCGGCGTCGATTTGAGCGGGGCGAAATTCTTCGCCGATCCCAGCGAGCTCGCGGCGAGGGGCGAGATCGATCTGTTCGTCGAGCTGATTGGCGGCGCCGACGGCGCGGCCTATGAGTCGGTGCGCGTAGCGCTGCAGCGCGGCCTCTCCGTCGTCACCGCCAACAAGGCGATGCTCGCCGCACATGGCGTGGAGCTCGCCGAGCTGGCGGAAAGCCGCGGCGTGGCGCTCGCCTTCGAGGGAGCGGTCGGCGGCGGCGTGCCCGTCATCAAGACCTTGCGAGAAGGCCTCGCCGGCAATGCCGTGCATCGCGTCTGCGGCATCCTCAACGGCACCTGCAATTACATCCTCTCGCGGATGGAGACGGAGGGGCTGCCTTTCGACGCCTGTCTCGCCGAGGCGCAACGGCTCGGCTACGCCGAGGCCGACCCCACGCTCGATGTCGGCGGCTTCGACACCGCCCACAAGCTCGCGATTCTGTCGTCGCTCGCCTTTGGCGCGCGCATCGACGCCGAATCGGTTTCGATCGAGGGCATCGAATCGATCACGCTCGCCGATCTCGCGGCGGCGGACGAGCTCGGCTTCCGCATAAAGCTGCTAGGCGTCGCCGAGCGCACCAAATACGGCGTCGAGCAGCGCGTCCATCCGACCATGGTGGCGAAGTCGCATCCGATCGCGCAGACCATGGGCGTGCTCAACGCGGTGACGATCGACGGCGATGCGGTCGGCTCGCTGACGCTGATCGGGGCCGGGGCCGGGGGCGATGCGACGGCGTCCGCCGTGGCGTCCGACATCGCCGATATCGCGCGCGGCATCGTCGACCCCGTGTTCGGCCGTCCGGTCGGGGCGCTCTGCGAGCTCGAACGCGCCTCGATGCAGCGCCACGAGGGCGGCTACTACGTCAGGCTCTCCGTCGTCGACCGCCCCGGCGCAATGGCGGCGATCGCGAAGCGCATGGGCGAGCGGCAGATTTCTCTGGAAGCGATCATGCAGAAGCGCCCGCCCAAGGAATCCCCGGGCCCCGTCGTCCCCGTCGTGCTCATCACCCACGCGACCTCCGAGCAGACGATCCGCGAGGCGCTGGCGATGACGGTGGCGGACGGGGTGGTGACGGCGAAGCCGCAGGTGATCCGCATCGAGCGCTCGTGACCGGCGCCGAACTCGGCCCAGGGGAATTTTCGAGCGGCGTCGAAGTCTTCCCCGACGGGCTGATCGCCAAGCTGACGATCGTCGATTCGAGCCTCGCTCGAGGAAGCCCGAGAGCCGCCGCGAGTATCGTGCGGCCGGCGCCTGCCGCCCCGACGCAAGGCGCCGTCAATATCTCGGAAACCATTCGCCTATAACGTGTAGTCCATGTTTCGTACGCGCGCCGCGGCGCGTCGGTTTTGTCGTCGTGGTCGCGTGGTCGGCCGGGAGGCGGGTCGCGGGCATCTGCGCGGATGGGGGATTGGGGGCGGGGATGAGCACGGATATCTCGGACCGGCTGCAGGCGATGGCGTTCGCTGATGAGGACCGCAAGGCGCTCGAGACGCTGGCGCCCATCGTCGCGCGTGTGCTCTCCGAGGCCCTGGAGGGCTACGAGCGCCGTGTCGGGCAATTGAAGGGTTTTGCGGAAACGCGAAAAAATCTCGCCGCGGCCGGTTTGGACCTCACCGGGCCCCACTCGCGGCGCTATTGGGAAACCGCGCTGACTGGCAGCTACGATTCCGCGCACGTGGAGATGAGCGAAGCTCTCGGCGTGACCTACTACAAGGCGAAGTTCCCGCCGCGCTGGACCTATTCGCAGATCGCCTCGATCATGACCGCGATCGCCAAGGCGGCGATCGACAGCGCGCTCCCGGCGCCGTTGCGTCCCTTTTCCGGGCAGTGGCGCAAGCATCTCGCAGCGCGGATCGGCGCGCTGTTCAAGGTCGCGATGCTCGATCTCGATCTCGTCGCCACGACCTATCGCGGCTGCGGCGAGGCCGATCGCGCCAAGCTCGAGGATGAGCGCAAGCGCGTGGAAGCCGAGCAGCGCGTGGCTGTCGAAGGCGTCACTTCGGCGCTCGCCAAGCTTGCGGACGGCGACCTCACGGTCAAGCTCGGGGAGGCCTTCGCGCCGCAATACGAAATCTTGCGCTCCGACTTCAACACCTCGATCGAACGCGTCCGCGAAACGATTTGCGACGTCGCCGAAAGCGCGACCTCGATTCGCGCGCAAATGAGCGAAATCTCCGGCGCTTCCGACAAGCTCGTCCAGCGAACCGAGCAGCAGACGGTGAATCTCGAGGAGAGCGCCGCGGCGCTGGGGGCCATCGCCGGCGCCATGAAGAGCGCCGCCGACGGCGCCAAACACGCGCGCGACGTCGTGGGCGCCGCGGACGCACAAGCCAAGGCCATCGTGGACATCGTGAGCAACGCGATCGACGCCATGGCCGAGATCTCGCACTCGTCGGCCAAGGTCAACCAGATCATCTCGGTCATCGACGAGATCGCGTTCCAAACGAACCTGCTGGCGCTCAATGCCGGCGTCGAGGCCGCCCGGGCGGGCGATGCCGGCAAGGGGTTCGCCGTCGTCGCCTCGGAAGTCCGCGGGCTCGCGCTGCGTTCCGCAGAGGCGGCCAAGGAAATCAAGGCGCTGATCGCCGCCTCGGGGGCCCAGGTCGAAAAAGGCGTCGGGCTCGTCAGCGCCACCGGCGCATCGCTGCAGAAGATCGTCGTCGAGGTGGCGCGGATGCGGGACATCGTCGGCGACATCGCGCGCAACGCCAACGATCAGGCGAGCAGCGTCAGCGAGGTCAACAGCGCGATCAGCGAAATGGATCGCGCGATTCAGGAGAGTTCGGCGATGGCCGACACGTCGTCCTCGGCGATCCGGTCGCTGTCGGGCGAAGCTGACCGGCTCGCCGAATGCGTGGCGCGTTTCCGCCTCGCGGCGCCGTCGGCTGCTCCTGCTCGCGGCGCTCGCCGTTCCGCGGCGTGATCAGAGCCCTCACGCCGCCAGCATCATATCCGCGGCCTTCTCGCCGATCATCGCGCTCGCCGCCTGGGTGTTGCCGCTGATCAGCGTCGGCATGATGGAAGCGTCGACCACGCGCAAGCGCTCGACGCCGCGCACTTTCAGGTCGGGCGCGACCACCGAGGCCGGGTCGGCGCCCATGCGGCACGTGCCCACGGGGTGGTAGATCGTGTCGGCGCGCTCGCGGATCAGCTTCAGGATCGCTTCGCCGGCGTCCCGTCCCGTTCCGTGGATCCAGCGGCCGCCGTAGCGCGCCAGCGCCGGCATGGCGAGAATCCTCTGCACGATTTCGACGCCGCGCGTAAGAGTCTCCGCGTCCTCGGGGTGTGCGAGGAAGTTCGGATCGATCCGCGGCGCGTCGCTGACGTCGGCGGACCTCAGCCGCATATGTCCGCGGCTCAGCGGCCGCAACTGACAGACGTGCAGCGACATGCCGTCGTAGGGGCGCAGTTTGCGATTGTGATCGTCGACCAGGCCGATGCAGAAGTGCAGCTGGAGATCCGGGCGATCGAGCTCCGGACGGCTCTTGATGAACCCGCCCGCTTCCGCTGCGTTCGATGTGAGAAGCCCGCGCCGATGGCGCCAGAACTCCCACAAGTTGCGAGGTCCGGTGAGGAACAGCTGACGGGCGGACAGCCCGAACAGCCCCTCGCCGTCGGCGCGCACATTGGCGGTGTAGTCGCAATGGTCGTGCAGGTTGGCGCCCACGCCCGGGGAGTCGACGAGCGCTTCGAGCCCGAACTGACGGAGATGCTCGGCGGGGCCGACGCCGGAAAGCATCAGCAATTGCGGGGAGCCGAAGGCGCCGCCGCTCAGCGCAATTTCCGCCCGCGCGCGATAGACGCGCTCGCCGCCGCCCGCTTGGCAGATGACGCCGACCGCGCGAACGCCGTCGAACACGATGCGTTTGGCTTGGGCATCGGCGACAACAGTGAGATTGGGTTTCGCGAGCCCGCCGTCGAGATAGGCGCGCGCCGCGTTGTAGCGCAACCCGTTGTACTGGTAGACCTGATAGGCGCCGATCCCTTCCTGGGAGGGGCCGTTGAAGTCGGCGTTGCGCGCGAACCCCGCCTGGTTGGCCGCCTCGATGAACGCCTGCACCGCGGGATTGCGATAAGTGAGGTCCGCCACCTTCAGCGGGCCGCCCGCGCCGTGATAGGCATCGGCGCCGCGCGCGTTGTCTTCGGCGCGTTTGAAGATCGGCAGCACGTCCGCCCATCCCCATCCGGCGCAGCCGGCGGCGGCCCAACCGTCGTAGTCCTGAGGCTGGCCTCGGGTATAGATCATCGCGTTGATCAGGCTCGAGCCGCCGAGCCCGCGCCCGAGCGGCTGGTAGCCGCGCCGTCCGCCGAAGCCGGTCTGCGGCTCGGTCTGATACGCGTAATTGTGTTTCGTCCTGAGCGGCACTAGCGCCGCGATGCCGAGCGGCAGGTCGGAAAGCCAGGAGGCCTTCGCCGGGCCGGTTTCGAGCAACGCAACGCTGGGCCGCCGCGCGCCTTCCGCCAGCCGCGCGGCCAATGCGCAGCCTGCCGGGCCGGCGCCGACAACGATGTAATCGAACGCCGTTCCATCGGGCGGCAGTGTGGAAACTATGGGCATCTTGCAGCTCCTCCTGCAGCGTTCACGCCGCGTCGGGCTTGGCGCCCTTGAGCTCTCGCCGCAGAATCTTGCCGATCGGCGAGCGCGGCAGCGTCTCGCGGAACTCGACGTGCTTGGGGGTCTTGTAGGCGGTCAGGTGACGACGACAGTGGGCGATCAGCGCCTCCGACGTGAGCTCCGGATCCTTGCGCCGGACCACGATTTTCACCGCTTCGCCGGACTTCGCGTCGGGCACGCCGACGGCGCCGACCTCCGCGACGCCGGGATGCATCATCACGACGTCTTCGACCTCGTTGGGATAGACGTTGAAGCCGGAGACGATGATCATGTCCTTCTTGCGGTCGACGATATAGACGTAGCCCTTCTCGTCGATGCGCGCGAGATCGCCGGTGCTGAGGAAGCCGTCGGCGCCGAGCACGGCGGCGGTTTCTTCCGCCTTGCCCCAATAGCCCGCCATCACTTGCGGCCCGCGGATGCAGAGCTCGCCGACCTCGCCGATGCCGAGATCGCGTCCGTCGATGTCGCGCACGACGACCTCGGTCGAGGGCAGCGGCAGGCCGATCGAGCCGGTGTAGTCGTCGATGTCGAGCCGGTTGATGGTCGCGGCAGGCGAGGTCTCGGTGAGGCCGAAGGCCTCGATGATCGGCTTGCCGGTGCGTGCCTTCCAGCGCTCGGCGACGACGCGTTGCAACGCCATGCCGCCGGCGAGCGCGGCCTTCGTGTGCGAGAAGTCGACGCTGGCGAACGCCGGGTCCTCGAGCATCATGGCGAACAGCGTGTTGACGCCGGTGAGAATGGTGAACGGCGTGTCTCGCAGCGCTTTGGCGAAGGCTGAAGGATCGCGCGGATTGGCGATGAGCAGATTGGCGGCGCCGAGCATGATCGGCGTGAAGCAGTTCGCGGTGAGCGCGAACACGTGATAGAGCGGCAGGGCGGTGACGAATACTTCCTCGCCCGGCGCGAGATCGCGCTCCAACCAAGCGTGCACCTGCATGAGATTGCCGATCAGATTGCGGTGCGTGAGCATGGCCCCCTTGGGCACGCCGGTGGTGCCGCCGGTATATTGCAGGAAGGCGGGGTCGTTCGGCTCGATCTTCGGCGGCGCGAAAGATTGGCGCGCGCCGAGCGCGAGCGCGGTATTGAAGCGGACGGCGCCGGGCAGATCGAACTTGGGCGCCGCACGTTTGACCCGGCGCAGCATCAGATTGACGAGCGCGCCGCGGAAAGCGCCGAGCTGGTCGCCGACGCCGGTGACCACGACGCGAGCGACCGGCGCGCGCTCGGCCGCCTTCTCGAGCACATGCGCGAAATTTTCCAGCACGACGATCGCCTCGGCGCCGGAATCGGCGAGCTGATGGCCGAGCTCGCGCGGCGAATAGAGCGGGTTGCAGTTGACTGCGACGAGCCCCGCGCGCAGCACGCCGATGAGCGCGATCGGATACTGCAACAGGTTCGGCATCATCAGCGCCACGCGCGCGCCGCGTTGCAAACCGGCGACGTTTTTCAGATAGCTGGCGAAATCGCGCGACCGCCGATCGAGCTCGTCGAAGCTCATCGCCCGGCCCATGCTGATGAACGCCGTGCGACTGCGGAATTTCGCCACGCTGTCGGCGAAGAACGCGTCGAGCGAACGGAACCGCTCGGGGTCGATCTCCGCCGCAACGCCCTCGGGGTAGGATTTCAACCAAACACGTTCCATCCCCGTCCCCCTCGTTACAAGTACAGTCCGCGCAACAGCTGGGTGAACGCGATCTGATCGGCAGTCGGCGCCGCCTCGCTTTGGCCCTCGTGCAGCGCCGCGGCGCTCTCCGGGAACATGCGGAACGTCGTGTTCATCACAATGCGGCCGAAACTCGGCGCCACGGCGTGCACCGCCTGGCCGAAACGCCCGAGCTTGGTGGCGACGCGCGTCGGCTTGTTGATGAGCGCGTCGACGACGAGGTCGGCGGCTTCGTCCGGCTCGAGCGCGGGCACGCGGTCATAGAATTTGGTCGGCGCGATCATCTCGGTGCGCACGATCGGCATGTTGATGTTGGTGAACGCGACGCCGCGATCGAGGTATTCCGCGGCCGCGCAGTCCGACCAGGCTTCGAGCGCCGCCTTCGAGGCGACATAGGCCGAGAAGCGCGGCGCGTGGGTAAGCACGCCGATCGACGAGACATTGACGACGTGGCCGGCGCGCCGTTCGCTCATGCCCGGCAGGAACGCCATGGTGAGCGCGGCGGCGGCGAAATAGTTGACGCGCATGGTGCGCTCGAGGTCGTGCGGCCGGTCGTAGGAATGCTCGATCGAACGGCGGATCGAACGGCCGGCATTGTTGACGAGCACGTCGACGCCGCCGTGCTCGGCGATGACGCGTTTCACGAACTCGGCGCGTGCGGCGTCGTCGGCGATGTCGGCGCTGTAGATCGCGACCTCGAGACCGAGCGCGGCGAATTCGGCGCGCGTCGCCTCGAGCTTTTGCGCGTCGCGCGCGACGATGAGGGTCTTGGCGCCGGCCTCGGCGACCTTGCGCGCGATCGCCTTGCCGATGCCGGCCGAGCCGCCGGTCACCAGCACGCGCTTGCCCTCGACCGCGCCGTGCAGACTACGGTCGACGTGCAAGGCCGGATCGAGATGACGTTCCCAAAAGTCCCAGAGCCGCCAAGCGTAGCTCTCCAGCGGCGGCGCGGATATACCGGCGGCGCGCAGCAGCTTCTGGGTGCGCCGGCTGTCGAAGCGGGTGGGATAGTTGAGGAACACGAGCACGTCGTCGGGCAGGCCCAGCTCCTTCATCGCCATCTTGCGCATGCGTTTGAACGGCGTCAGCGCCATCAGGCCGCGGGTCAGCGCCGGCGGCGCGAAGCCGAACAGGGCGGTGTTGACGCGCATCGTGAACGCCGGCGCATGGCCGGCGCGCGCAAACAGGTTCAGCATCTCGCCGACCCGCAGCGGCGCCGGATCGGTGAGATGGAAGCATTCGCCGTCGAGCCCGTCGAGGAAAGCGAGATGGGCGAGCGCATCGACGACGAAATCGACCGGCACGACATTGATGCGGCCGCCCTCGACGCCGATCATCGGCATCCACGAGGGCAGGGCGTCGCGCAGCTTCTGGATCAGCTTGAAGAAATAGTAGGGGCCGTCGATCTTGTCCATTTCGCCGGTCAGCGAGTCGCCGACCACGATGCCGGGGCGGTAGATGCGCCAGGGGACGGTTTTCATGGCGCGCACGAGCCCTTCGCCGTCGTGTTTGGTCTTGAAATAGGGATGGTCGAGGCGCCGCGCCTCGGCGAACATGTCCTCGCGGAACACGCCGTCGTAGAGCCCGGCCGCGGCGATCGAGCTCATGTGATGGAAGCGCTTCACGCCCATGGTCTCGGCGAGGGCTAGCGT
>JBKQKS010000215.1:0-4726 GCA_052147395.1 Roseiarcus sp. | reverse complement strand
GCGTGGGCGTCGACGGCCTGCAACCGGGCGTCGTAATTGCTGGGACGGTCGCGCAGGCGCTGCTGGAACACCGCCTGCAATTCGCTGAACCCGCTGTAGCCGAGCGCCTGGGCGAAGCGCACCATTGTGCTCGGCTGCACGCGGGCCTGTTTGGAAATGCGGCCCACCGTGCCGAAAGCGATGTCGTCGGGGAATTCGATCGTATAGGCGGCAACTTGGGCGAGCCGCTTGGGCATCTTGTCGCGCATCGCGATGATGAGATCACGCAGCTTGCTGAAATCCTGCGGAGGCGCAGCGGGCGTTTGTTCGGACATGGAATTCCAACTGTTGCGAGGGACTCGAGAACGCGAGCGACGCGGTGACGCGATCCAGGCCGAGGCAAAGAAGAACGTTGCGACCGAAAAAGCGAACGTTTCGCAGACCGGCTGCTTCAAACGTAGCCCCGTTCGAATAGGACCTTCTATCCCGCCGACGTCAAGAGATCGTCGCATCGGCGAGCGGTCGCGCCGAATTCCCGTCTCACGGCGTTTTGCCGGAGACCCAACCGAAACGCGCGGTTCTCGGCGTTGCGGAAGGTGTGCTGCCGGCGTCTCGGCCAAAACGATTAGGTTGACACGAATGTAAAATAGACTATATATTCTATCGATAGCCGATCCTTGGGCGCCGCATGAGCGCGCCGACGCGATCGCAAGCCCAAGATCAAGGGGAGACTCGAGGCCGTGGCATTGAGATTTGGTCTGCTGGGCGCGGGGCGCATCGGCAAAGTGCACGCAGGCGCCGTCGTGCGCGCCGCGGGCGCAGAGCTCGTCGCCGTCGCCGACGCGGTCGCAGAGGCCGCCCCATCGCTCGCCGCCCGTTACGACGCGGACGCGCGCAGCGTCGAGGAGATCATGTCGGCCACGGGCATCGACGCGGTGCTGATCACCACGCCGACCGACTTGCACGCCGACATGATCGAACAGGCCGCGCGGGCGGGCAAGGCGATCTTCTGCGAGAAGCCGATCGATCTCTCGGTCGAGCGGGTGCGCCGTTGCCTCGACGTCGTGCGCGCCGAGACGGCGGCGCTGATGATCGGCTTCAACCGCCGTTTCGACCCCAACTTCCGCGAAGTGCGGGCCCGCATCGACGCCGGCGCGATCGGCGCGGTGGAAATGGCGTCGATCACCTCGCGCGATCCGGGTCCGCCGCCGGCCTCCTATATCGCGCGCTCGGGCGGACTGTTCCGCGACATGACGATCCATGATTTCGACATGGCGGCCTATCTGCTCGGCGAAGGTCCGGCAACCGTGTTTGCCGCCGCCTCGAACTTGGTCGATCCGTCGATCGGCGCCGCGGGCGACATCGACAGCGCCTCGCTCGTGCTGACGACCAAGTCGGGCAAGATCGCGCAGATTTCCAATTCGCGGCGGGCGACCTACGGCTACGATCAGCGTATCGAGGTTCACGGTTCGAAGGGCCTTGTTTCGGCGGGAAACGTCCGCGAGACCACCGTGGAATTGGCGGACGCCAGCGGGTATCGCCGCGACCCGCTCTTGAACTTTTTCATGACCCGTTACACGCGGGCCTACGCCAACGAGATCGGCGAGTTCGTCGCCGCCCTCGAGGACGGGCGCGCGATGAGCCCGTCCGGGGAGGACGGCCTCAAAGCGCTGGTCATGGCCGAGGCGGCGGTGAAGTCGCTGGCGACCGGCCGCCAGGTCGCAATCGTCTACTGAAACCCCCGAGCGAGTCCGAGCAGAAGATGACCGACGCCTCGAAGACCCTCGACCTCATCTCCATCGGGCGCTCGTCCGTCGATCTGTACGGCCAGCAGATCGGCAGTCGACTGGAAGACATCGCGAGCTTCGCCAAGTCGGTCGGCGGCTGCCCGGCCAATATCGCCATCGGCGCCGCACGGCTCGGGCTCAGATCGGCGCTCATCACCCGCGTCGGCGCCGAGCAGATGGGCGGCTTCATCCGCGAGCAACTCGAGCGAGAGGGCGTGGTCGTCGACGGGGTTCATGTCGATCCGCAGCACCTGACCGCGCTGGTGCTGCTCGCGGTCGAGGACGAGGGCGTGTCGCCGATGATCTTCTATCGCTCCGATTGCGCCGACATGGCGCTCGACGAGAGCGACATCGACGAGGCGCTGATCGCCCGCAGCCGCTCGGTCCTCGTCACCGGCACGCATTTCTCAGTTGCCCCCGCGGCGCCAGCGCAGAAGAAGGCGATTGCGCTCGCCAAGAAGCACGGCGGCAAGGTCGTGTTCGACGTCGATTATCGCCCCAATCTGTGGGGGCTCGCGGGCCACGCGGCGGGCTTCGAGCGTTATGTGAAATCTGACGCGGTGTCGCAGCGTCTCAGACCCGTGCTCGCCGATTGCGACCTCATCGTCGGCGCCGAAGAAGAGATCATGATCGCCACGGGCGCGGACAGCGCGCTCGCCTCGCTGAAGGCGATCCGCGCCATCTCCCCGGCGACCATCGCGCTCAAGCGCGGCGCGCTCGGCTGCGTCGTCTACGACGGGCCGATCTCCAACAATCTCGAAGACGGCGTGGTCGGCAAGGGTTTCCCGATCGAAGTGTTCGACGTGCTGGGCGCGGGCGACGCGTTCATGTCCGGTTTCTTGCGCGGCTGGTTGAGAGGCGAAGACCTCGCGACCTCAGCCACCCGGGCCGACGCCTGCGGGGCGTTTGCGGTGTCGCGGCTGCTGTGCTCGCCGGAATATCCGACCTCAGCCGAACTCGAATATTTTCTCACCCACGGCAGCACGGAACATGCGCTGCGCAAGGACGCCGCGCTAAATCAGATCCATTGCGCGACGACGCGGCGGCGCGAGATGCCTCTGCGGATGGCGCTCGCCATCGATCATCGCATTCAGTTGGAGGACATGGCCGCCGACGCGGCGGCGCTCGAGCGCATTCCCGCCTTCAAGGTTCTGGCCGTTCGGGCGGCGCGGCGGGTCGCCGGCGGACGGCCCGGCTTCGGCGTGCTGATCGACGACAAGTACGGCCGCGACGCCATGTTCGCCGCCGGCGCCGGCAAGGACCTCTGGGTCGCCAGGCCCATCGAGCTGCCGGGCTCGCGGCCGCTGCAGTTCGAGTTTTCTCAGGACCTTGGCGGGCGGTTGATCGAATGGCCGGTCGATCACTGCATCAAAGTGCTTTGCTTCTATCACCCCGACGACGACGCCGGCCTCAAGGCGACGCAAATCGCCAAGCTGACCTCGGCCTTCGAGGCGGCGCGCAACGTGGGGCGCGAGATCCTCATCGAGATCATCGCCTCCAAACACGGGCCCCTCAACGAGGACACCGCCGCGCGGGCGCTGAGCGAACTCTACGACGCCGGCTTGAAGCCGGACTGGTGGAAGCTCGAGCCGCAGGCGTCCGTCGCGGCGTGGAAGGCGATCGACGGCGTGATCTCGGCGCGCGATCCCTATTGCCGCGGCGTGGTGCTGCTCGGCCTGGAAGCGCCGATCGAGACGCTGAAAGAAGGTTTCGCCGCCGCGCGCGCGGCCTCTCGAGTGAAGGGTTTCGCGGTCGGGCGCACGATCTTCGCCGAGGCCGCCAGGCGCTGGCTCGCGGGCGAGATCGACGACGAGGCGGCGATAACGGATATGGCGCAGAAGTTCGGCGCGCTCACCGATCTCTGGCTGTCGCTCGAGCCGCCGGCGAACTGACGATGGGTTGGCGAGACGATCGCCGAGAACGACGCGTCGGGAGGCGAGATCATGGCGGTGAAGACGGTGCGGCTCACGGTAGCGCAGGCGCTGGTGAAGTTTCTTTGCAACCAGATGACAAACGTCGACGGCGAGAAACTGCCCATCGTCTCCGGCTGCTGGGCGATCTTCGGCCACGGCAATGTGGCCGGCATCGGCGAGGCGCTCTATCAATATCTCGACCGGTTGCCGACGTATCGAGCCCATAACGAGCAGGCGATGGCGCTGGCCGCTTGCGCCTTCGCCAAGGCGACGTTCCGCCGCCGCTTCATGGCCTGCACGAGCTCCATCGGCCCTGGCGCGCTCAACATGGTCACCGCCGCCGCCGTCGCCCATGTCGACCGGCTGCCGCTGCTGCTGCTGCCCGGCGATGTGTTCGCCAACCGCATGCCCGATCCGGTGCTGCAACAAATCGAGGACTTCACAGATGGCGTGGTCACGGCCAATGATTGCTTCCGCCCGGTGTCGCGCTACTTCGATCGCATCGACCGCCCGGAACAACTGATCTCGGCGCTGCAACGCGCCATGCGCGTGCTCACCCACCCCGCCGATTGCGGGCCGGGACGCTGGCGATGTGCCAGGACGTGCAGGCCGAAGCCTTCGATTGGCCGGAAAACCTGTTCGACGAGAAGACGTGGACGCCGCGCCGGCAACAGCCCGACGACGATGAGCTTGCCCATGCGATCGCAGCGATCCGCGCGGCCCAACGGCCGCTCGTCATCGCCGGCGGCGGCACGCTCTATTCCGGCGCGAGCGCGGAGCTGACCCAATTCGCCGAAGCCCATGGACTCCCCGTTGCGGTGACGCAGGCCGGCAAGTCGTCGATCCCCGAGACGCATCCGCTCGCGCTCGGCGCGGTCGGCGTGACGGGAACGTCCGCCGCCAACGCCTTTGCCAGGGACGCCGATTTGCTCATCGCGGTCGGCACGCGCTTCCAGGATTTCACCACCGGCTCCTGGGCGCTGTTCAAGTCCGGCGACATGAAGATCGTCGCGCTCAATACCTGCACCTACGACACCGCCAAACACA
>JBKQKS010000214.1:0-5062 GCA_052147395.1 Roseiarcus sp. | reverse complement strand
CGATCCGAAAGCTAGGTTGACCGTTCGTGCCCTCGCGGCGCGGTCCGTGTAGCGCCGTCCGGACACGACATACGCGATCGAGGAGCGTCGGCGTCCACGCCGACGTCTCGAGGCGAAACGTCGGCGTGGACGCCGACGCTCCTCGATCGCGTATGTCGTGTCCGGACGGCGCTACACGGACCGCGCCGCGAGGGCACGAACGGTCAACCTAGCTTTCGGATCGGTTCCGGCCTCTAGGGCTCGGCGGCCCTGGCGGCTGGCTGGCTGCGCCGACGCTTGGCCGGCGCCTCGGGCGCGGCGCAATAGACGCTGTAGAGCGCGCCGAGGATGACTGGGGTTTCCCGGCCCTTGATCGAATAGTAGATCGATTGCGATTCGCGGCGTGTGGTCACGAGCCCCTGCTTGCGCAGCACGGCCAGATGCTGCGACAGCGCCGATTGGCTCAAGTCGAACGTCGCCAGCAACTCGCCGACCGATTTCTCGCCGCCGAGCAGCTGGCAGAGAATCATCAGCCGCCACTTGTTGCTCAGCGACTTGAGCATCTTGGCCGCGTGGCCAGCCTTTTTTTCCAGTTTGCCGAGCTGTTCGGCGGCGAGGAGCGGCGTCATGACGGACCGAGAACTATTCCCGAACGTGCGCGGGTGATCCCGTCACGTAAACCAGATCGCACAGGGTTGAGAACCGGCAATATGAATGAGCCCGCTCCGAAGGGGAGCGGGCCTTTGACGCATCAGGTCTGCGGCTGGGGCGCGAGGCCTCCGGCCTCGGGGCCGTAGCCGCGCGGTTTGCCCGAGGACGGAACCGCGGCCCGCGGCGGGAGCGGTGGCTCCTTGTCGATCGAATCGCGCACCGGACGGATGCCCTCCAACAGGCCGGTGATTTCCTCGCCGGTCAGCGTCTCGAACTCCATCAGCCCGTTGGCCAGCGTCTCGAGGTCGGCGCGCCGCTCGGTGAGGATACGGGTCGCGGTCTCGTGCGCCTCGTGGACGAGCCGGCGCACCTCCTCGTCGATGGTCTTGGCCGTCTCTTCCGAGATGTTCTGCTGACGGCCGAGCGAATAGCCGAGGAATACCTCGTCCTGGTTCGAGTCGTACATGACGGCGCCGAGCTTGTCGGAGAAGCCGAGCCTCGTCACCATCGCGCGCGCGACCTTGGTCACCTGCTGGATGTCGCCGGCGGCGCCCGAGGTCACCTTGTCCTTGCCGAACACCAATTCCTCGGCCGCGCGCCCGCCCATCGACATCGCGAGCATCGCGATGAGCTGCTCGTAGCTCTGCGAAATCTGGTCGCGTTCGGGCAGCGATTGCACCATGCCGAGCGCGCGGCCGCGCGGAATGATCGTCGCCTTGTGGATCGGCGTCGAGGCCGGCATCGAGACCGAGACCAGCGCGTGGCCGGCCTCGTGAAAGGCGGTCAGCTTCTTCTCCTCGTCGGTCATGATCATGGTGCGGCGCTCTGCGCCCATCATGATCTTGTCGCGGGAATCCTCGAACTCCTGCCTCGTGACGACGCGCTTGCCGCGCCGGGCCGCCAGCAGAGCCGCCTCGTTGACGAGGTTCATGAGATCCGCGCCGGAGAAGCCGGGCGTGCCGCGGGAAACGACCTTGAGGTCGACGTCGGGCGCGAGCGGCACTTTGCGCACGTGCACCTTGAGGATCTTCTCGCGGCCGATGAAGTCGGGGTTCGAGATCACGATCTGCCGGTCGAAGCGGCCGGGGCGCAGCAGCGCCGGGTCGAGCACGTCGGGCCGGTTGGTCGCGGCGATGATGATGATGCCTTCGTTCTGCTCGAAGCCGTCCATCTCGACGAGCAACTGGTTGAGCGTCTGCTCACGCTCGTCGTTGCCGCCGCCGAGGCCGGCGCCGCGATGGCGGCCGACCGCATCGATTTCGTCGATGAAGATAATGCAGGGCGCGTTCTTCTTGGCCTGCTCGAACATGTCGCGCACGCGGCTCGCGCCGACGCCGACGAACATTTCGACGAAGTCCGAACCCGAAATGGTGAAGAACGGCACGTTCGCCTCGCCGGCGACGGCGCGAGCGGTGAGAGTCTTGCCGGTGCCGGGCGGCCCGACCAGCAGCACGCCGCGCGGGATGCGGCCGCCGAGCTTCTGGAATTTCTGCGGGTCGCGCAGGAACTCGACGACTTCCTGCAGGTCTTCCTTGGCCTCGTCGATGCCGGCGACGTCATCGAAGGTGACGCGTCCCTGCGCCTCGGTGAGCAACTTCGCTTTCGACTTGCCGAAGCCCATGGCCTTGCCGGCGCCGCCCTGCATCTGTCTGGACATGTAGATCCACACGCCGAGGAACAGCAGCAGCGGCAAGCCGTTGATGAGCAGCGTCAGCACCCAGGAATTACCATCCGACGGCGGCTTCGCGGTGATCGCAACGCCCTTGTTGAACAGCATGTCGACGAGTTGCGGATCGCTCGGCGCATAGGTCTGGAAGGCGTGGCCGTCCTTGTAATGACCCGATATATCGGGCCCGGCGATGGTCACATCGCGCACGTGGCCGGCGTCGACATCCGTCAGCAGCTGGCTGAACAGGATCTCGCTGCTCGGCTGCTTCTGCGAAGGGCTCTGGAACAGCGTGACTAGCGCCAGGACCAGCAGGAAGATGATCACCCAGAGGGCGAAATTGCGCAGATTTGCGTTCATCGCTTTCCCATCGATCGCGTCGCTCGAGGCCCAGGCCGGGTGCGCGCGCTGTCAAGAACCCTCATTTAAGCGCGCCCTCGGCAAAAGCCAAGGGAAGCGCGGATCGTCCCTAGCCTAGCCGATGACATTTACGAAAATTTACGGATGTCGGGCGCACAGGAATTAATCGCGAATCAGGGTTATCGAGGCGAGCGCAAGGCTTCCGCGGGCTTTATGCCGAGGATGCGCCACGCGCCGATCATGCCGAGCGCGACGGTGAGCGCGAGTCCTACGAGGGCGGCCGAGGACGCGGCAGGGGCGTCGAACACGAAGTCGAAACGCATGATCTTTGCGACCACGACGTAGGCGGCGAGCGTCCCCGCGCCGACGCCGAACACCGCCGTCGCCGCGCCGAGCGCCGCATATTCGATGAGAAACATCGCCATCAGCCGGCCGCGCGTGGCGCCGAGCACCTCGAGCACCACCGCATCGGCAATGCGCGCGCTGCGGTTGGCGGCGAGCGCGCCGGCGAGCGTCAGCACCGAGGTCGCGAGCGCGACGCCAGACGCCGCGCGCACGGCTTCGGCGAGCTTGGCGACCAGCGCCTGCACCGCGTCGAGCGCCTCGCTTACCCTCACTGTCGATACCGTCGGAAAGCGGCGCGCCGCGGCGTCGACGATGGCGATTTCCTCCGCGGCCGCAGCCTTGCCCGGCAGCGCCGCGGTCATCAGCACCGAATAGGGCGCGCCGCGGAACGTGTCGGGAGAGAACACCAGCACGAAATTGATCCCGAAGCTGCGCCAGTCGACCTTGCGCAGGTTCGCGATCTTCGCCGTCACGTCGCGGCCGAGCACGTTGACGGCGATCGAATCGCCGATCTTCAGTCCGAGCCCATCGGCAACGCCGGATTCGAGCGACACCAGCGGCGGCCCGGAATAATCTTTCGGCCACCAGTCGCCGGTGATGAGGGCCGAGCCCTCCGGCGGCGTATCGGCGAAAGAGACCCCGCGGTCGCCCTCCAGCGCCCATTGCGCGTCCTCCTTCGCGTGGGCTTCGGCCGCCGGGACGTTGCCGATCCTCACGATCCGTCCCCGCATCATCGGCGCTTCGACGATCTTCGCCCCCGGCGCTTCGCGCGCGAGAAACTGGCGGAAGGCTTCGAGCTCGGTGTTGCGAATGTCGAGAAAATAGAAATTCGGCGCAGCGCCCGCATGATCGGGGCGCAATTGCCCTCGCAAGTTCACGTCGACCAGCGTGAGCGCGACGATCACCGCGAGCCCGAGGCCCAACGAGATGACGACCGACGGCGTCGGCGCGCCGGGCCGGTGCAGATTGGCGAGCGCGAGCCGCGCCTCGACCCAGCGCGGCCGCGGCGCCGCGCGCGCGCAAACCATGGCTAGCGACGCGACCAGGCGCAGCGCAGCGAGCGCGACCACGGTGGCGACGACGACCGTTACCGCCACCGTCTTCTGCGGCGAAGCGAGAATGGCGAGCGCCGCGAGCGCCGCGGCGCCGATGAGGGCGAAAAGAGCGTAGCGCCGGCGCGGCCGTGGCGCGTCGCCGGCGACGAGGTCGCGAAACAGCGCCGACACCGTGAGGTCGTGGGCGCGGCCGAGCGGGGCAAGAGAGAAAGCGAAAGCCGTGATGAGGCCGTAGAGCGCGCCGAGTGCGAGCTCGCGCGGGTAGATCGCGGGCGCGATCGGATAGGGCAGCGCCGCGCCGGCGATGGCCGCGACGAGGTAGGGCGTCGCCGCGCCGAGCGCGAGGCCGATGACGACGGCGAGCGCGGCGACGGCGAGGAACTCGATCAGCGCCAGCGCCACGACTTCGCCGCCGGTCGCGCCGAGGCTCTTGAAGATCGCCAGCGAGCCTTGCTTGCGATCGACGAAGCTCACCGCGGCGTTGGCGACGCCGACCCCGCCCACCACCAGCGACATGAGGCCGGCGAGCGCGAGGAACTCGCCGAAACGGCCAAGATTGCGCTCGAACTCCGGGGACACATTCGCCCGCGCCCGAACTTCCCAACCCGCTTCGGGGAACTTGGCTTTGGCCTCGGCGATGAAGGCGTCGACCGCCGCCTCGCTCGGCGGCTCGCCGTCGCTCAAGTTTACGCGCGTGGTCCAGCGGATCAGGGCGCCGGGCTCGATGAGGCCGGTCGCGCGCAAGGCGTCGAGGGAAATTAGCGCGCGCGCGCCAAAGGCGAGGCCGCTCGCGAGCGTGTCGGGCTCCGATTTTATGCGCGCACGAACGACGAGCCTGGCGTTGCCGAGCGCGAACGTATCTCCGACCTTCAGTTTCAACCGCGCGAAAAACGCGTCGTCCACCGCCGCGCCGAACGCGCCGCCCTGCTCGCGGAAAGCCGCATTGGCGGCGAGCGGCGGGTCGAATTCGGCTTTGCCGATCGAGGGCCAGCCGGGCGCGACCGCT
>JBKQKS010000213.1:0-13125 GCA_052147395.1 Roseiarcus sp. | reverse complement strand
GGCGCGTAAGCGCCTCATTCTGCACGAGTCTTCCAAGCGGAGGCAGCGAGGTCAGCGACCTCGCCTACAATGGCGCCCGGGAAATTGCCCCGGTTACTCGTCGTGCCACCAACCCCCTCGTCCTGAGGCGCCCGCCTAAGTTATACTTATGCGCCATGGACAAAGGCGAGCTCATAGCTCACTGAGCGTGACTTTGTGGACCGACTGCCCCTCGCGGGCGTCCGCAATCGCGTTGAGCTCCAAGTCTTCGAGCCGTTCCAGCATCGCCTCGTAGGCCCTTGCCGGGACGCAATAGAAAGCGGGTTCGTTGCGATTGAGAATAGCGACGGCGAAACCTTCACCGGCGGCGACCGTCCCCATCGGGTTCTTCTTTAGGTCCGAAATGCTGGCGACTGTCGCGGCATGGATGGCGTGGGTCATCGGCGAGGCTCCTCTCGGCGCCTTATTTGGCCCTCGCAACAGGCCTTTCCAAGGCGACGCAGGCAATCAGCCAGTGTAGCGAGTCCGGGAGTCTTGGGGCCCTTCTCGCGCCTCTTCGACAAGCTCAGGCCAGGGCGGGACAGGGGAAGCGGCCCGGCGTCGCGAAACCCCTGGCTTTCGCGTCAGTCGGCGATCCCGATCACGACCGACAGCCTATGGTTGAGCGCTATCAGCGTGGCGTCGTCGAGGCGCCCGATCCTGGCGCTGCATTTCTCGCGCGGCAGGGCGACGATCTTCTCCACCATCACCTGCGAGGGAGTTTCGAGGCCGGTTTCCGCCGTCGGCTCGACGCGAAGCCGGTAGATCGGCGCTGCAAAGAGCACGCTCGTCATCAGCGCGACGAGCACGCTATCGGTATGAGCCAGCCAGTCGGATTGTATGACGACCGCTGGGCGAGGCTTGCCATAGTCGCCCGGCGCAGAAACAATAACGATATCTCCGCGCTTCACGATTCGGGCCAAGCGAAGGCCGCCTCGATGAAATTGAGCGCATCCTTCTGTTCGGGCCGCCCGCGCAGCAATTCCGCTTGGCGCTGGGCCTCGCTTGAGAATCCCGGGCGACGCGGATCGGGAACCCAGACGCGCAGAAGCTTCATGCCCTTCCGCTGCTTCGAAAGGCGGTAGCGCTGAAACTTGGTCAGCCCGTCGTTTGTCACTCGCCTCGTGCGGGGCATTGCCTCACCGTATTTGCGCGGCGCTTTATCAAAATCGGGCGCATAAAAGAAGGACCGACGTCTCGCGACGCGGTCCTTCCATTGTCGCGACCCAGCAGAGATCGCTTCGGCCTAGACGGGGTTAGCGTCTGCTACGCGCGAAATTCCCGCGTACGGACAATGGTCCAGGGTCCGGCGAACTCGCTCGGCGAGTGACAATGAGACACTGGATCACCTCCTTTCGGTTGTTGACGACGTGGGTAGAATACGGTGATTCGTGGTTTTTGAAAGCCCGCAATTTCGTCCTTTCGCACACGAAGTAAACGATTTGCACACCCTGCGGTCAGGCTGCGGCAAGCGCCACGGCGTCGCAGACCTCGGCGACGAGGCTGTCGACCAAGGCGCCGTCCTCGGCTTCCGCCATCACCCGGATCACCGGCTCGGTGCCGGAGGGGCGGATCACCAGGCGCCCTTTGTCGCCGAGCCGCGCCCGGGCGGCTTCGATGCACTCGACCACCTTGGCGTCCTCGAGCGGCCTTCCGCCCTTGAAGCGCACGTTGCGCAGCACCTGCGGCAGCGGGTCGAAGCGGCGGCAGGCCTCGCTGACCGGGCGCCCGAGCTTTTTCACCATCGCGATCACCTGCATCGCGGCGACGAGGCCGTCCCCGGTGGTCGCATAATCGGAGAGGATCATGTGGCCGGACTGCTCGCCGCCGAAGTTGATGCCCTTCTCGACCATGCGCTCGAGCACGTAGCGGTCGCCGACCGCGGTGCGCTCGAGGCCCAGCCCCTGGGCGGCGAGGCGCCGCTCGAGGCCCAGGTTCGACATCACGGTGGCGACGATCGCCGGCTTCGACAGCCGGCCGTCGGCGAGCCAGCTCTCGGCGATCACGGCCAGAATCTGGTCGCCGTCGATCACGTGGCCCTTCTCGTCGACTACGATCATGCGGTCGGCGTCGCCATCGAGCGCGATGCCGATGTCGGCGCGCATCTCCCGCACCTTCAGCCCGAGCGCCTCGGGCCGCGTCGAGCCGACGTCGCGATTGATGTTGAGGCCGTCGGGCTCGACGCCGATCTTGATCACCTCCGCGCCGAGCTCCCACAAGGCCTCGGGCGCCACCTTGTAGGCCGCGCCATTCGCGCAATCGATCACCACCCGGATGCCCTCGAACGACACGTCGCGCGGCAGGGTGCGCTTGGCGTATTCGATGTAGCGCGCGCCGACGTCGTCGACGCGGCGGGCGCGGCCGAGCTCGGCGGAGCCCGCGAGGCGCGGGCCGATGTCGGCATCGATCAGCGCCTCGATGCGTTGCTCGATCTCGTCGGAAAGCTTGAAGCCATCGGGCCCGAACAGTTTTATGCCGTTGTCCTCGAACGGATTGTGCGACGCCGAGATCATCACGCCGAGGTCGCAGCGCATCGAGCGCGTCAGCATCGCCACCGCCGGCGTCGGCGCGGGGCCGAGCAGCAGCACGTCCATGCCGACGGAAGTGAAGCCCGCGACCAGTGCATATTCGATCATGTAGCTGGAAAGCCGGGTGTCCTTGCCGATCACCACCCGATGGCGATGTTCGCCGCGATGGAACACCAGCCCCGCCGCCTGCCCCACTTTCAGCGCCAGGTCGGCGGTGATCTTGGCGTTGGCGCGCCCGCGGATACCGTCCGTGCCGAAATATTTTCGTCCCATCGAGGGCTCCTTCGCCGTAGCATCATGGCTGCTGAGTAACGTAGTTGTGTCCGAATCGCGTTCACAATTGGTTCCCGATTGTAACCGCTTACGCAAAAGGCAAAAATACGGCGCGATCCGTCGCGATTCGCCTCCTCGGCCGACGGACGTGAATCGAGGCCGCCATGCAATCGATCGTCATCGCCTTTGTCGCCATTGTCGCGGCCATTTTCGCTCCTCGCGTGATACCCGATGCGCTCGGCGGCTGGCGCAAGGTCGCCGCCGCCTCGCTGCTGCAATTCGCGCTCGCCGTCGTCGCCGTCTACGAGATTCTCTCGACCAGCATCATCACCATTCCCGCCGACGAGGTGGGCGTCGTGCGCAAGATCTACGGCCTTTCCAATCTCGATCCGGGCCACATCATCGCCACCCGCGGCGAGACCGGCTATCAGGCCGAAATCATTCCGCCCGGCACGTTCCGCATATCGATTTTCTTCAACGTGCTCAACAAAGTCGATCTGCTGCCGATCGTGGTCGTGCCCAACGGCTTCTATGGCCGCATCGTCGCCAGCGACGGCGACTCGCTGCCCGCCGGCCAGATCATGGCCGACGCCTGGCCGGAGACCGACACGCAGAAATTCCTCGACGCCGAATATTTCATGACTCACGGCGGTGAGAAGGGCCTCCAGCTCAGCGTGCTGAAACCCGGCGTCTACCCACTCAATCTCGCGCTGTTCCAGATCAAGATCGGCTACATCAAGAACGGCCGCGACATCACCGTCGACAGCGACGACGTCTACGATCTGCGCGGGCGGACGACGGAACAGTCGCCGCTCGACACGTCGATAACCCGCGTCCCCGCCGGCTTCGTCGGCGTCGTACGCTCCTCGGTGCAGAGCCCCGGGATCGACTGCAAGGCGCGCGTCGCCCGCACAGACGCCGACGGCCTCACCGCCGAACTGGCGCCGCAAAACTGCAAGGGCATATGGGACAAGTCGTTGCCGCCCAACGATTATTATCTCAATCGCGACGCTTATGACGTGACCCTGGTGTCGACCCGCGTGACCACGCTGGAGTTCAAGGGCGGCTTCACCCGCCGCTACATCGACCTCAAGGTCGACGCGCGCGGGGATTTTGCTCAGACCGAGCGATCGGCGTCGTTCCCGGTGCCGCAGGGCGCCGCCGACGCCGCGATCAACACCAAGATCGAGGGCTGGGAAATCCCCCAGGAGTTGCGCGCGATCGTGCAGATCACCCCGGAAAACGCGCCAATCGTGGTCGCTGCCGTCGGCGGCCAGGACGAGGTCGACAAACGCATCGTCGTGCCTTCGATCCGCTCGATCGTGCGCAACGTCTATGGCGGAACGATCTTGGTCAGCGAAACCGACGCCGACGGCAAGACGACGGCCGTCACGCGGCCGACGAAAGTGCTCGACACCATCGAGAACCGCACCGCGCTCGAGCAGGCGATCCTGGAGCGCGCCGAGATCGACGGCCGCCGCGCCGGCGTCGACATCAAGGAGATCCGGCTCGGCGAATCGGCGATCCCGCCGGAGCTGCTGCTCGCCCGCCAGCGCGAACAGCTCGCCGGGCAGTTGCGCGCGGCCTACGTGCAGGAGCAGATCGCCCAGGAGCAGCGGCAAAAAACCGAACAGGCGCGCGCCACCGCCGACCAACAGAAGGAGCTCGTCGCGGCGCAGATCTCGGTGCAGACCGCGCGGCTCGCCCAGGACCGCCGGCAGGCCGAGGGCCACGGCGAGCGGCTGTTCCTCGAGGAGCAGGCGGCCGGCCAGACCGCGCAAGCCAACGTGCTCGGCAAGGACAACGTGCTCAGGCTCCAGCAACTCAAAATGTTCTTCGACCTGCTCGCCGCCCACCCCGAGCTCGTCTCCAACCTGAAGCTGCCACAGACTTTCGTCGGCGGCGGCGGTCTCGACGGCGCGGCGGCCGTGCTCGGCTCGTTCCTGAAGCCGGAGGACAATTCGGGCAAGTGAGGGCGGGAACTGGCGTCCATCGGCCGGCGCCGGTGCGGGGATGTCGCAATGGGGCGGACACCTAACTTTCAGGACTACGCCGCTGCACGGCAGGACCTGCACAAAGCTGACGCCGGCCGCATCGACTCCGAGGCGCCTCCGTGCGTTTGACATCGTTCGTATGCACCGCGCCCGACCTAGAGCGCTTCCCGATCCGATAGAATCGCATCGCGCGCTTTAGCTCTTTGTTTAACGGCATATTCTTATCCAAAAAGTCTGCAACCTTTTGGGAATATGCTCTAGCCGTTCTGCTGATGGTCGCTGCGCCTCTGAAGCGTATGTTGAGGCAAGGGGCCCGCTCGCCCGCCGTGGCGAAGGGTTTCGAACGCCGGCCCCGCGGCGGCGCGCCCTGTCGTGTCGAGGCTCTGTCTGGCCGAGCGCGACCTATGGGAATTTGAAGGTCGCGGGCCGGGCGCGGGTATCGTTGCGAGAGCCGGAGGCGCGAATTTGTCAGTTTGAACGGTCGGTCCCAGCGAAGGCGCCGGTCGGAACTACTGTCTGATACACATTTTCTTAACTGGTCCCCGGCAGTTTGGAACTCGACAGCTTGGCGCCGAAATTCGACCGACGTCGAGGGGCATGACGCTTTCTGTCGAGCCGGCGTGACATTCGGCACGTTCTCCCTACGGCTCGCCATTTCGGTACGCGCGATTTTCAAGGGGGGGACCGATAGGCCGGCTCAGTTTGCCTTAGCGCCCCCCCCAGCGATCCACGCTCGCGCGAAGGCTCCCCGTCCGGAGCGCGAAGGTCCGCCAGTATGATTTCAGCGCGAAAGATACGAGAACTGTTCCAGATTTCGGCCGACAATCCGGAACTGGTGCGGGCGCAGTTCGGCATGTTCACGAGCCAGGTGCCCCTGCTTTATTTCATGCTCTTGGTCAACGGCGCCGCGATTTCCTACACGCATTTCGAGACGACGCCGCGGATTCTAACCATTTACGGTCCGGGGCTGCTCGGTCTTTTTTGCGTGGTGCGACTATACATTTGGGTGTCGATAGGAAAACGGAAGTTTAGCACCGACCAGGTCGTGCGTCGCCTCAAGAACACCGTCGTGTTGGCCGGAGTCGTAGCGCTGCTATTCCTAATCTGGGGGGCCTGCCTCCTCCACTACGGCGACGCTTACGCTCAGGGGCACACCGCTTTCTTCTTGGCGATCACCGCGATCGGCTGCATTTTTTGCCTGATGCACGTTCGGCCCGCCGCGCTCGTCTTGACGATCGTGGGGATCGTGCCGGCGTCGGCGATTTTCATGTCGCTTGGACGACCGACTTTCGTCGCGATGGGGATCGATTGGGCATTGGTCTCCGTGGCGATGGTATACATCGTGCTCACGCATTCGCGCGATTTCGCCAATATGATCAACCTTCAGAAGGAACTCGCCAAGAAACATCTGGAGACGCTCCACCTCGCCGAAGAGAACTCTCGCCTCGCCAATGTCGACGTCCTCACGGACCTCCCTAACCGGCGCCAGTTTTTCACCAACCTGCATGAATTGCTGCGCCTCGCCGCGCGGGACGACAAGCGCTTCGTCGTCGGCGTCATCGATCTCGACGGCTTCAAGTCGGTGAACGACTTCTATGGCCATGTCACAGGGGATCAACTGCTCGTCGAAGCCGGGCGCCGGTTGAAGGACATCGCCGACGAGAGCGTATCCCTCGCGCGGCTGGGCGGCGACGAATTCGGCGTCGTAATCGACGGCGACCTTTGCGAAGAGCAAATCAACGTCTACGGCGAGCGCATTTGCGCGGCCCTTCGGGCGCCGTTCCTACTCTCGAACGCCACCGCGCAGATCGCCTGCTCTATCGGCTTTGCCACTTATCCCGAGGCCGCGACGACGGCGGAGCTGCTGTTCGAACGCGCCGACTATGCGCTCTATCACGTCAAGCAACATGCTCGCGGACGATCGGTGATCTTCTCTCGGGAACACGAAATCCAGATCCGCCAATTCGCGTCGGTCGAGAATTGCCTGCATAACGCGGATCTGGAACAGGAGCTCTCTCTCAACTTTCAGCCGATCTACGACGTCGTGCGCGGCGACGTCGTGGCCTTCGAAGCGTTGGCGCGTTGGGACAGCCCAAAACTCGGCCGCGTTCCTCCGGACGTCTTCATACCGGTAGCCGAACGCACCAACTTCGTCAGCCAACTCACTCAGATCCTGCTGCGCAAGGCGCTCGCTCACGTACGCGCTTGGCCCGACGACATCCGGATATCTTTCAATCTATCGGCGCGCGACGTCGGCTCCGCCGAAGCGATCCTGAAGATCATCGCCACCATCGAAAGCAGCGGCGTGATTCCCGAGCGGATTGATCTCGAAGTCACCGAGACGGCCTTGATTCACGATTTCGACAAGGGTTGCGAATGCCTGAAAGCGCTGAAAGCGCTGGGGGTCCGCATCGCGCTCGATGACTTCGGCAGCGGCTATTCGAGCCTGAGCTACGTCCATCGCCTGCCGTTGGACAAGATCAAGATCGACCGCAGCTTCATCAAGGATGTCGAGACGCAAGGGAACAGTCGCGACATCGTCAAGACCATCATCGGCCTCTGCCAGAACCTGAAGCTGGAGTGCATCATCGAGGGCATGGAAACCAACGAGCAGGTGCAGGTCCTCCGCGGGCTCGGCGGCGAGATGATGCAAGGCTACTACTTCGGCAAACCCATGCTCGCCGGCGCCGTTCCGGGATTTCTCGCCGCCGCCGCTCGAGCGCGGCCGAATCGCGCCATGGCTTCGGTCTCGGGGTGAAACTGAAGCTTATCCGCGATCGACTGCGGTCCGTCGGGGCGCGGCGGAGCGGGGCGCCGCGTGAGGAGATTCCGAATTTCGAAAATATATTCTCGAAAACGGGGCGCGCGTCGTATTGTTGTTGCGAATGACAGAAAACGGGCAGCCGCGGTGAATGGAACCCCGAAAGGCGCGCGCGACACGCGGCCGCTACGAACCGCCTCGGCCGCTCGGCGCCCGGCAAAATAACGCATTCCAAACAAGACGCCCCGCAAGTCATTGAGAACCCCCCAAAACTCGCAAAAAATCCAAGCAAAAAACTTGACAAAACAATAGCAAAACTCGACAAAATTTGCGTAACGCAACGGTTTTCCTCGCCGCCGAGCAGGATCACGAGGGCGCAGCGCTCAGTTCAGCGTCCGCAACGCGAACGGGCTATCCAGCGAAAAGGCGGGAATGGCGATGTCGAAGCTCGTTCCGTCGGCGTCGACCATGTGATAGGCGCCGACCATGAAGCCGCTCGGCGTCGTCAACGGGCAGCCCGAAGTGTAGCGGAACGCCTGGCCCGGCTGGAGCATCGGCTGCTCGCCGACCACCCCCGGTCCGCGCACGTCCTCGACCTTGCCGTTGCCGTCGGTGATGCGCCAATGGCGGTGGGTGAGCTGCACGGCGACGCGGCCGAGATTCTGGATCTCGATGGTGTAGAGCCAGAAGAAGCGGCTCGCGCTCGGTTCCGAGCGCTCCGGAGAGTACTCCGGGCGCACTGTCACTCTGATATCGCGGGTCGTCGCCGAATACATGGCGCAATTCTAACCCCTCGCCGGGCATCGGCCAAGACCCCTGAGGCGCGACAGACCCTCGAGGCGCGACGGCGGTCACCGCCTCGCCGTCTTCAACGTCGCCGCCTGGATCTCCGCTTGCGTCGGCGGCAGGTCGCCGTGGCCGTTGAGGGCGCCGGGCGCCCAGTAGAGGCCGGGGCGCATGGTGTAGAAGATGTGCATGCCGAGCTTCTCGACCCGCACCAGGGTGGGCGCCCAGAACGGATAGACGTAGGTCGCGTGATAGTTGATGGCCTCGACCAGCTTCGGATCGTAGGCGGTCCCATCCACGACATCCTTGGCGATCCGCGTCGCCGTCGCCCAGGCCGCGGGTTCTTCGACGCGCAGCGACTTGCCTTCGCAGGCGAACGAGAACTGGCAGGCGAAGGGGTGGTTGGCGTCCTGGTAGACCACGCCGCACACGTCGGTCGGGAAGATGCCGCTGCGCACGCGGTTGAGCACCACCTGCGCGACCGCGGCCTGGCCGGCTTCCGGCTCGCTGCGCGCCTCGAAATAGATCGCTTCCGCGAGGCAACGCATCTGTCGCACGGAATCCTTGGCGTCGATGAGCGCGGCGTAGCGGGGTTTCACCGGATTGGGCCGGCCGAATTCGACCGCGCCCAGGATCGACGCCGTCAGGAGCGGCAGGGCGGGCGCGTCCGTCAGCTTGCTGTCGCTCGCACGCGGGCTCTCGGTGTTGAGAACCAGGTCGAGCGGCAGGGCCGGCGCGGCGCCGTCGCCGTAGACGATCACCGGGCGACGCGCGTCGGTCGCCGCGCCGGGGCTGTGCGAATCGGCGCTCCAGCCGGCGACGCCGCCCTTGGCGAGCGAGGCGACGAAATCGGCGCGGTCCTTGGACTGGAAGCCCGGGCGTAGCGTGACGAATGGATCGCTCTTGTCGGCGCTGTTGATCTTCGGCGCCCCCGTGTGGTTCGGCTTCAAGGTCGCGTTGGGCTCGATCTCATCGGGGACAGAGGCGAGATCTGCGGACGAACCCACCTCGTAACTCGCCGAGATGATCGGCAGCGGAGTCTTCTGCACGGGCTGATCGAACGCGCTCTCAGTCGCCACCGCGTCCGAGATGTCGATGTCCTGACCGGCATGCGCGGTGATCGACACCACCATGCCGATCGCGAGGCCCCAGGGCGCGACCGCCTTGCCTGCCCAAGCTATACGCGATCGACCCATACGCAACCCGCGCCGATTTCCGTTGATCGCCTGGGCTCGGCCAACGCCTCTCGGCGGCCGATGAAAGGCATTCGAGCGATTTCATTATGCAGAGCTCGAGGTTGCGTCGTTATTAACCGTCCGAGGTCGACGCCCGTCCCGCGATGGGGCGCCTCCGGCGCTTCAGCTCCTGCCGAACACCCGCGCGAAGATCGTGTCGACGTGCGCGAGATGATAGCCGAGGTCGAACAGCTGCTCGAGCTCGGCCGGGCTAAGGGCTTTGGCGACGTCCGGATCGGCTTTCAGCAGGGTGAGGAACTCGCCCTCGCCGCGCCAGACCGGCATCGCGTTGCGCTGCACGTAGAGGTAGGCGTCCTCGCGCGATACGCCCTTCTGCGTCAGCGCCAGCAGCACGCGCTGGGAATGGATCAGACCGCCGAGCCGGTCGAGGTTCTCGAGCATGTTTTCAGGGTAAACGACGAGTTTATCGACGACGCCGGCGAGCCGCGCCAAGGCGAAATCGAGGGTGATCGTCGCGTCCGGTGCGATGCCGCGTTCGACCGAGGAATGCGAGATGTCGCGCTCGTGCCACAACGCGACATTCTCCAGCGCTGGCGTCACGGCGCTGCGCACCAGCCGGGCGAGGCCGGTCAGATTCTCGGTCAGCACCGGATTGCGCTTGTGCGGCATCGCCGAAGACCCCTTCTGCCCCTCGGAGAAATATTCCTCGGCCTCCAGCACCTCGGTGCGCTGCAGATGGCGGATTTCCGTGGCGAGCCGTTCGATCGAGGAGGCAACGACGGCGAGCGCGGCGAAGAACGCGGCATGGCGGTCGCGCGGGATCACCTGAGTCGAGATCGGCTCGACGGCGAGCCCGAGTTTTTCCGCCACATGCGCTTCGACCCGCGGGTCGATATTGGCGAAGGTGCCGACGGCGCCCGAGATCGCACAGGTCGACACTTCCGCGCGCGCCGTCACCAGCCGAGCACGAGCGCGCTGGAACTCGGCGTAGGCCTGAGCGAGCTTGAGGCCGAAGGTGGTCGGTTCGGCGTGGATGGCGTGGGAGCGGCCGATGGTCGGGGTGAGCTTGAATTCGAACGCGCGCCGCTCCAGCGCGGCGAGCAGCGCGTCGACATCGGCGATGAGAATGTCGCTCGCGCGCTGCAATTGCACGGCGAGACAGGTGTCGAGCACGTCGGAGCTGGTCATGCCCTGGTGCACGAATCGCGAATCGGGGCCGATGAATTCGGCAAGATGGGTGAGGAACGCGATTACGTCGTGCTTGGTCACGCGCTCGATCTCGTCGATGCGCTCGACGTCGAAAGTGACATTGCCCGCCTTCTCCCAGATCGCCGCGGCGCTCGCCCTGGGGATGACGCCGAGTTCGGCGAGCGCGTCGCAGGCATGCGCCTCGATCTCGAACCAGATCTTGAATTTCGTCTGCGGCGCCCAGATCGCGACCATGGCGGGGCGGGAATAGCGGGGGATCATTGGCCTAGAGTCCGTCGATGAGAGGTGCGTCCCGCGCCTCTACAGGAGGCTCGGCGGGCGGTCGAGTCTGCGAAGATCAGGCGACGCGGCGAAACTACTGAATCCCTCGAGATGTCCGACAACCGTCATTGCGAGGTCGGGGAAACCCTTCGCGTTTCCCCTGTGCGCAGCGACGAAGCAATCCAGGGGCCACAGCCCGGCCGCCCTGGATTGCTTCGCTTCGCTAACAAGAAACAAAGTAACCGGGGCCGATTCCCGGGCGCCATTGTAGGCGAGGTCGCCAACCTCGATGCTTCCGCTTGGAAGAATCGTGCAGAATGAGGCGCTTACGCGCCGACCGAGGTCAACGACCTCGGCTACAGAATGGCGCTGCCCGGGAATCTGCCCTGGTTACATTATCGCGGGTTTACCCGCGGGGTTCGCGGCGCGAACCTTGTCAACGGATCGACGAGCGAGTCATGAAGGCGCGCGAAGGAGAAGCCATGACCCTCGAGGTCGACGTGATCGTACTCGGCGCCGGCGCCGTCGGCGTTTGCGCGGCGCTGCACACGATCGCGCGCGGGCGTTCGACCGTGCTCGTCGACCGCCTCCCCAGCGTCGCCGCAGAAACGAGTTTTGGCAACGCCGGCATCGTGCAGACCGAGGCCGTGTTTCCCTATGGCTTTCCCCGCGATGTCAGGGAGATTTTCCGCGCGGCTCTCAACCTCGACCCCCGCGTGCGCGTGCGCCATCTGGCGCTGCCCGCCATCGCGCCGTTCCTCTACAAATATTTCCTCGCCTCGTCGCCGGCGCGGCGGCTGAATTCGGCGAAGGCGATGCGCGGGCTGATCGCGGTCTCCAAGGCCGAGCACCTCGCCTTCGCCGAACCCGCCGGCGCCGAGCGCCTGTTGCGCCCGAGCGGCTGGATAAAAGTGTTTCGCACGCCTCGCGGCCGCGACGCAGTCCTCGCGGAAGCCGAGGAGGTCGCGCCCTATGGCGTGCCCTACGATGTGCTGAGCCGGGACGCATTGAGCGCGCTCGAGCCGCATGTTGCGGCGGCGGCGATTGGCGGCGCCCATTTCACCGATCCGCTGACCACGCCGGACCCGCAGGCGTTGGTCGCGGCCTATGCGCAACTGTTCGTCGCCCGCGGCGGCGTTTTCGCCCGCGGCGATGCGCTGACGCTCGGGCTCAGCGGCTCGTCCTGGACCGTCGCAACGGACCGCGGCGCTGCCGTCGCCCGCGACGTCGTGCTCGCGCTCGGGCCTTGGACCAACGCGCTCGCCGCCGCGCTCGGCTACCGCTTCCCGTTCGGCGTCAAGCGCGGCTACCACATGCATTATGCGGCTGAGGACGGAAAAGGCCTGTCGCGCCCGGTGCTCGATTACGAAAGGGGCTATCTGGTCGCGCCGATGGCGAACGGGCTGCGCCTCACCTCCGGCGTCGAATTCGCCCGCGCCGACGACCCGCCGTCGAGCGCGCATCTCGAGCGCGTCGAGCCGTTCGGCCGCGAGATGTTCCCGCTCGGCGAGCGGCTCGACCCCTCGCCCTGGCTCGGACGGCGCCCCTGCCTGCCCGACATGCTGCCCGTCATCGGCCACGCCCCGCGCCATCGCGGGCTATGGTTCGACTTCGGCCACCAGCACTTGGGCCTCACCCTCGGCCCGGCGAGCGGCCGGCTGCTCGCCGACCTGATGACCGGCGCCCCGCCCTTCGTCGACCCGGCGCCGTTCGCGGCGGATCGATTCTGACGGACGCGGCGACAGCGAAAACAAAAAGGCGCCCGGAGGCGCCCTCGAAAAAGCGGCGCTCGGCGCCCGCTCACTTGATCTTGGTTACTTGAAACCGCCGTAGGCTTCAAACGCAAGAACCCTGTTACTGAGGTTCTTGTGTAGTTGTTGAATTGCATTATCAACAAATCCTCTTCGCCGCATCAATTCTTACTCCGGATGACACGAGGTTGAGTGGTATTCCGTTAGGTATTCTCGACGGCTGAAGCCTTGTTTCATTGCGGCTTTGCCGGATGCAACGACTGGGACTGGGAGCGGGATTCGCCGGGCTGGGGACCAACTTCGATGGCTTCGCCGAGCGCCAGCGGCAGCTCCTGCTGCTGCGGCTTG
>JBKQKS010000212.1:0-10241 GCA_052147395.1 Roseiarcus sp. | reverse complement strand
GATCGCCGTCGGGCTGTCAAAATGGTGGGACATGCCTTCTCCTCATCAAGGTGGTGGCGGCTGGCACGGCTGGGAGCAACCGGCTGATGTCGCGGGCGCCAAAGACGGAGCTGAGCGGGCGCCGGTTCACCGTGAACTTCTCGATGCGGGTCGGCAAAGGGATCGGCCCGCGCACCCGCGCGCCCGTGCGCTTGGCGGTCGAGACGATCTCCTTGGTCGAAGCGTCGAGCACGCGGTGATCGAACGCCTTGAGCCGGATGCGGATGTTTTGCGTATTCATGTCTCGGACCCCTGCCCTGGAGCAGGCGAGGCGATCAGCCTCGCCCTGCCCCGGCCTCGTGCGACGTCACTCGATGATCTTGGCGACGACGCCGGATCCGACGGTGCGACCGCCTTCGCGGATCGCGAAACGCAGCTTCTCTTCCATCGCGATCGGAACGATCAGCGTAACGTCGATCGTCACGTTGTCGCCCGGCATCACCATCTCGGTGCCTTCCGGCAGCTGCACGACGCCGGTCACGTCGGTGGTGCGGAAGTAGAACTGCGGACGGTAGTTGGTGAAGAACGGCGTGTGGCGACCGCCCTCTTCCTTGGTGAGGATGTAGGCCTCGGCCTTGAACTTGGTGTGCGGCTTCACCGAACCCGGCTTGCACAGCACCTGGCCGCGCTCGACGTCCTCGCGCTTGGTGCCGCGCAGCAGGCAGCCGACATTGTCGCCCGCCTCGCCCTGATCGAGCAGCTTGCGGAACATTTCGACGCCGGTGACCGTGGTCTTCTGCGTGTTGCGCAGGCCGACGATCTCGACTTCCTCGCCGACCTTGATGATGCCGCGCTCGATGCGGCCGGTGACCACGGTGCCGCGGCCGGAGATCGAGAACACGTCTTCGACCGGCATCAGGAACGGCTTGTCCTTCGGACGGTCCGGCTGCGGAATGTAGTCGTCGACCGCCTGCATCAGCTTGAGAATCGAGTCGTGGCCGATCTCGGGCGACTTGTTCTCCAGCGCCATCAGCGCCGATCCCTTGACGATCGGGATGTCGTCGCCGGGGAACTCGTACTTGGTGAGGAGCTCGCGCACCTCGAGCTCGACGAGCTCGAGCAGCTCCGGATCGTCGACCATGTCGACCTTGTTCATGTAGACCACGAGCGCCGGCACGCCGACCTGGCGCGCGAGCAGAATGTGCTCGCGGGTCTGCGGCATCGGGCCGTCGGCGGCGGAGACGACGAGGATCGCCCCGTCCATCTGCGCCGCGCCGGTGATCATGTTCTTCACATAGTCGGCGTGGCCGGGGCAGTCGACGTGCGCGTAGTGGCGCTTCTTGGTCTCGTACTCGACGTGCGCCGTCTAGATCGTGATGCCGCGCGCCTTCTCTTCCGGCGCCTTGTCGATCTGGTCATAGGCCGTGTAAGTCGCGCCGCCGGTCTCCGCCAGCACCTTGGTGATCGCCGCCGTCAACGAGGTCTTGCCATGGTCGACGTGGCCGATGGTGCCGATGTTGCAGTGGGGCTTGGTGCGCGCGAATTTTTCCTTAGCCATACCCGGGCTCCTTTCGGTGACTTGCGAGAGCGGACTGCTGCTCCGACGTTTCGCTTACTTGAACTTTTCGATGATCTCCGAGGCGATGTTCGCGGGAACCTGCTCGTAGTGATCGAACTGCATGGTGAAGGCGGCCCGCCCTTGCGTACCCGACCGCAGTTGGTTGACGTAACCGAACATGTTGGCGAGCGGAACCATCGCGTTGATGACGACGGCGTTGGCGCGCATGTCCTGGCCCTGGACCTGGCCGCGGCGGGATAGCAAGTCGCCCATCACGTAGCCGGTGTGTTCTTCCGGCGTCACGACCTCGACCTTCATGATCGGCTCGAGCAGCACCGAGCCGCCCTTCTGCAGACCCTCGCGGAACGCGGCGCGGGCCGCGATTTCGAAGGCGAGCGCAGAGGAGTCGACGTCGTGATAGGCGCCGTCGATCAGCGTCGCCTTGACGTCGACGACCGGGAAGCCGGCGAGCACGCCCGATCCCATGATCGAGTTGATGCCCTTCTCGACGCCCGGGATGTATTCCTTCGGCACCGCGCCGCCGACGATTTTCGACTCGAACGACGAGCCCGCGCCCGTTTCGGCCGGCGCGAACACGATCTTGACCTTGGCGAACTGACCCGAGCCGCCCGACTGCTTCTTGTGGGTGTAGTCGATCTCGACCGCCTTCGTCAGCCGCTCGCGATAGGCCACCTGCGGCGCGCCGATATTGGCGTCGACCTTGTAGGTGCGCCTCAGGATGTCGACCTTGATGTCGAGATGCAGTTCGCCCATGCCCTTGAGGATGGTCTGCCCCGATTCGGGATCGGTCGAGACGCGGAACGACGGGTCCTCGGCGGCGAGCTTGGAGAGCGCGACGCCGAGTTTCTCCTGATCGGCCTTCGACTTCGGCTCGATCGCGATCTCGATCACCGGCTCGGGGAATTCCATCTTCTCCAGGATCACCACTTTGTGCGGATCGCACAGCGTGTCGCCGGTGCGGGTGTCTTTGAGGCCCGCCAGCGCGACGATGTCGCCGGCGTAGGCCTCCTTGATGTCCTCGCGGTTGTTGGCGTGCATGAGCAGCATGCGGCCGACGCGCTCGCGCTTGTCCTTGGACGAGTTGATGACCGGAGAGCCCGACTCGATATGGCCGGAATAGACGCGGCAGAACGTGATCGTGCCGACGAACGGGTCGTCCATGATCTTGAACGCGAGCATGGAGAACGGATCGGAGTCGCTCGGGTGGCGAACGACCTCATGGCCGCTGTGCGGGTCGATTCCCTTGATCGCGCCGCGATCGACGGGCGAAGGCAGGTAGTCGACGACCGCGTCGAGCAGCGGCTGCACGCCCTTGTTCTTGAACGCCGAGCCGCACAGCACGGGAACGAACGTGATCTCTTTGACCGCCTTGCGGATGAGACCCTTCAGGGTCGCGACATCGGGCTCCTGGCCGTCGAGATAGGCCGCCATCACGTCGTTGTCGAGCTCGACCGCCGTCTCGATCAACTGATGGCGGTATTCCTCGGCCTTCGCTTGCAGGTCCGCCGGGATCTCCACGTCGTGATACCTGGCGCCGAGGCCCTCGTCTTCCCAGGCCACCGCCTTCATGCGCAACAGATCGATGACGCCCTTGAAGTTCGACTCCGAACCGATCGGCAACTGGATGCACACCGGACGGCCGCCGACCTTGGTCCGGATCTCTTCGACGCAGCGGAAGAAGTCGGCGCCGATCTTGTCCATCTTGTTGACGAACACCACGCGAGGAACGCCGTACTTGTCGGCCTGGCGCCACACGGTTTCGGTCTGCGGCTCGACGCCCGGGTTGCCGGCGAGCACGCAGACCGCGCCGTCGAGCACGCGCAGCGAGCGCTCGACCTCGATGGTGAAGTCGACGTGGCCGGGGGTGTCGATGATGTTGAGGCGCTTGCCGTTCCAGTACGTGGTGGTCGCGGCCGAGGTGATCGTGATGCCGCGCTCCTGCTCCTGCTCCATCCAGTCCATGGTCGCGGCGCCGTCATGGACTTCGCCGATCTTGTGGGACTTGCCGGAATAATAGAGAATGCGCTCGGTCGTCGTCGTCTTTCCGGCGTCGATGTGCGCCATGATGCCAAAATTACGATAGTCCTCGATAGCGTGGCTGCGCGCCATGATCTTGGATCCTTGCACTCGAGAGGCCGCTTACCAGCGGTAGTGCGCGAAGGCGCGGTTGGCCTCCGCCATGCGGTGCGTGTCTTCGCGCTTCTTGACAGCGGCGCCGCGATTGTTCGACGCGTCGAGCAGTTCCGCCGAGAGCCGATCCACCATCGTCTTGTCGTTGCGCGCCCGCGCCGCAGTGATGATCCAGCGGATCGCCAGAGCCTGGCGGCGGTCGGGACGAACTTCCACGGGCACCTGATAGGTGGCGCCGCCGACGCGGCGCGAACGAACTTCGATTGCCGGCGCGACGTTCTCGAGCGCCTGCCGGAACACGGCGAGCGGATCGCCCTTCACCTTGGTCTCGATGCCGTCGAACGCGCCGTAGACGATGCTTTCGGCGATCGACTTCTTGCCTTCGTACATGATGGTGTTCATGAACTTGGCGACGACGATGTCCCCGAATTTGGCGTCCGGGATGATCTCGCGTTTCTCGGCGGAATGGCGACGCGACATGGCCTGACTCTTTCTCTCCGTCATGGCCGGCCCGGGAACTTCGTCCGCGGGGAACCGGCCATCCATGAAACCTTCAACCGGATCCCCGGAGCTTCGCCTGGGGATGACCTTCGCCGCGCTCAGGTCACTTCGGACGCTTGGCGCCGTACTTCGAACGCCGCTGCTTGCGGTCCTTGACGCCCTGGGTGTCGAGCACGCCGCGCAGGATGTGATAACGCACGCCGGGCAGGTCCTTGACGCGGCCGCCGCGGATCATGACGACCGAGTGCTCCTGCAGATTGTGGCCCTCGCCCGGGATGTAGCCGATCACTTCGAAGCCGTTGGTGAGACGCACCTTGGCGACCTTGCGCAGCGCGGAATTCGGCTTCTTCGGCGTCGTCGTGTAGACGCGCGTGCAGACGCCCCGCTTCTGCGGGCTCGCCTGGAGGTGGCGGGCCTTCTCGCGATAGGTCTTCGGTTCCCGCGGCTTGCGGATCAACTGGCTGATCGTCGGCATCTATGCCCCTTCGTCCATGCCCGAGCCCCGCACGCGGAGCCTCGCAAATTCCCGCCTCGCCTACCCGCGAAGCCAAAAACGCCGCAAACCCCGGGTCACGGGCTTCGGGCGCTCGAAAAACAGAGGACCACGGCTAGCCGTGGTCGTGTGTCTCCTCAGCCCGTCCGACGCCGTCGGACGGTATTTTCGCTCGTCGGTGAGATCGTCAGCGTTTAGAGCGGCAACGTACGCGGCTTTGCGCCCCGAACAACCAAGCTCTACAGCCTGTCGAAAGCGCGCGGAACATATTCGCGAGCCCCAGGCCCGTCAACCCCAAAATGCCCCGTTCTTCAGGAACCGGAAACGAATTTCAGGCTCCGGCGCCGGATTCTGCGCCGGGAACGCCGGAGGCGCCGCCCTCCCCGCACCTCATGACGCCGAAATCCGCAAACCGGCGGGCGACCCACGCCCTCGCCGGCGGCTCGACGCTCTCGGCGGCCCATGACGCGAACAGAGTCACGGCAAACGCGAATCCCGCCAGCGCGGGCGCCGGCGGCGTCTCGGCGTAAGGCGAACCCGCGAGCGTATTGTATCCGATCTTGAACAGTTCGAACGCCGGATAATGCAAGGCGTAGAGCGGGAACGAGAGGCGCCCGAGCCGCGTGAAGATCGCCCTGAGACGCTCGGAGCGCGGATCGCCGATCGAGGCGGCGACGATCGCCGGCGCGGCGAAGATCGCGGCGATGAGATAGGCCGGCGTCGACTTCGGCAGCGTCAGCGCAATCACCGCCACGGCGAGCGGCGGCAGCAGCGCGAGCCGCCCGACCGGCAGCGTGCCGGTGACGTACCAACCGTGTATCGCGGCGCCGACATAGAAGCCGAACACGGCGCGGGGGAAGCCGCCCGCCAGCGTCGACGTCAGGAACCCGCAGGGGCGTCCCGCCGCCACAGTGGTGGCGATGAAGCCCAGTATGGCGATGCCGATCAACGCGGCGAGCGGCGAACCCCGCGGCCTCGAGCGCGCGAACAGCGCATTGACCGCGAGTTCTTCGAACAGCGACCAGGAGACGAGATTGAAGGGATAGGGAACCTCAGGCGACGCGAGGTTGAAGCCGAACACCGGCTGGGCGGCGACCGGCAACATCAACGCTGCGGCGAACGCGACGAACGCGAACCGCAGCGCGCCGATGGGCGGCGCGCCCAGGCCCATGGCGACGATGGCGCCGGAGAGCCCGAGCGCGAGGCCGAGAGCATACATCGGATAAAGGCGCGTCAACCGCGCGCGCAAAAACGCCTCCGCGGACAGGCCCCGCGCCAGCTTCGACCCGTAGGCCTCGGCGAGCACGAATCCGCTGAGACAGAAGAACACGTCGACGGCGAAATGCGCCATCGGGAACAGCACGCCGGCGCGGCTCGGCGTGATGTGCAGCAGCATGACCGAGACCGCGGCGACGCCGCGCACGCCGTCCATGGTCGCAAATCGGTTCGCGCCGCGAGAACCGCCTGACGACAAGGTCCCAACTCCGCCTGTTCACCCCGAACCCTAGGCGGCGGACGCTAACGGGGGATTGCCGAGATGGCCCGCTTTCGATCCATCCCTCGCTCAGGGTTTCCAGACCTTCAATGGCTCGGCGGCTGCGGCTCCAGGATCGCGATCGCGCGCAGCAGCTGGTAAGGATCGTCGAGCATTGGGGCCATCGCCCCGATCCGCGCCGCGACGCCGCGACCGCCGCGCGCCGCTGGGATGTCGACACGCGCCGTCGCGCCGGTCTCGACGACATCGCGAATGGCCTGGCTCAGCGAGGCGTCCGCCGTGGGATCCTCCGCGCGCAGCCGCCCGCAATCGAGGCGTAGCGCGCCGCCCATCAGCGCGACCGCGCCGGCGTTGGCGTGCAACGCTTCGCCGCGCTCGTCGAGCAACACCGCGGCGAGCCCGAGCCATTCGAATGCGTCCGCAACGCCCCGCGCGCGGGCGCCGGCAATGACCGGCGCGAGCGGGGAGCCGATCGGCGCCATGCGGATGGGAGCGAAAATCGCGGAAGTGGGAATCGTGGTCGGCATCTCGAGCCCCTCGTGATCACTTGCTCGTCGAGAACAAGTACGGTTAACGAACCGTCCTGGACTGGTAACGAAGCGCGGACAGAGGGCGGAATGACGACCCGATTGCGGCCTTCGGACGAAAGAAAAGAGTCGCCCGAGGGCGGCTCTTGTTGTCGAGGAACGCCGAGAGCGCAGATCACTCCGCGGCAGGCGCCCGCGCCCGCGGCCGCGCGACCGTGTCGACCGAGGGCGCAGCGAGCGACAGCGCCGGCTGCGCCCCCGATTCCTCGGCTCTCTGCGCGAGGATCAGATTGTCGCGCATCGTCGCGATCTGTTTCACCTTGGTGATCGCGGCGCCGGTGCCGGCCGGGATCAGCCGGCCGACGATCACGTTCTCTTTGAGACCCTCCAGCGTGTCGACCTTGCCATTGACCGCCGCCTCGGTGAGCACGCGCGTCGTCTCCTGGAACGAGGCCGCCGAGATGAACGAACGCGTCTGCAGGCTCGCCTTGGTGATGCCGAGCAGCACCGGCACGCCCACCGCCTCTTTCTTGCCCTCGCCGCGCATGATCTCGTTGGCCGCGTCGAGCTCGGTGCGATCGACCTGCTCGCCGCTCAAGAAATCGGTGTCGCCGGGCTCCGTGATGTCCACCTTCTGCAGCATCTGGCGCACGATCACCTCGATGTGCTTGTCGTTGATCGACACGCCCTGCAACCGGTAGACTTCCTGGATCTCGTTGACGAGATAGGCCGCGAGTTCCTCGACGCCCTTGATGGCGAGAATGTCGTGCGGCGCCGGATTGCCGTCGACGATGTACTCGCCCTTCTCGATCACGTCGCCGTCCTGCAACTGAATGTGCTTCGACTTGGGAATCAGGTATTCGACCGGCTCCACGCCCTCCTCCGAGGGCTCGATCGAGACGCGCTGCTTGTTCTTGAAGTCCTTGCCGAAGCGCACCATGCCCGAGATCTCGGCGATGATCGCGTGATCCTTGGGCCGGCGCGCCTCGAACAGTTCGGCGACGCGCGGCAGACCGCCGGTGATGTCGCGCGTCTTGGCGCTGTTGATCGAGATGCGCGCGATCACGTCGCCGGCGTTGACCGTGGCGCCCGGCTCGAACGAGATGATCGATTCGACCGCGAGCGCATAGCGCGCGTCGCCGCCGCGCGCCAGCTTGACGATGCGGCCGTCCTTGCCCTTGATCACGATCGAGGGCTTCAAGCTCGAGGTGCGCGGGCTGGAGCGCCAGTCGGTGACGATGCGCTTGGCGATGCCGGTCGCCTCGTCGATCTGCTCCGACATCGAGCCGCCCTCGATGAGGTCCTCGAAGCCGATCACGCCGTCGACCTCGGTGAGGATCGGGCGGCTGAACGGATCCCACTCGGCCAGCCGCTGGCCGCGCTTGACCTGGTCGCCCTCGTCGACCTTGAGGCGCGCGCCATACTGCACACGGTGCACGGCGCGCTCGGCCCCCGCACGATCGAGGATGACGATCGCGACGTTGCGCGCCATCGCCATCAGATCGCCGTTGGAGTTGCGCGCCACGTTGCGGTTGCGGATGCGCACGGCGCCTTCGAAGTTCGATTCGATGAACGATTGATCCGCGAGCTGCGCCGCGCCGCCGATGTGGAAAGTGCGCATGGTGAGCTGGGTGCCCGGTTCGCCGATCGACTGCGCCGCGATGACGCCGACCGCCTCGCCGAGGTTGACCGGGGTGCCGCGCGCGAGATCGCGTCCGTAGCAGGCGCCGCAGACGCCGTTCGCCGCCTCGCAGGTGAGCACCGATCGGATCTTCACTTCCTGAACGCCCGCGGCGGTGATCGCCGGAATGTGCTCCTCGACGATCATCATGCCGGCCGGCACGATCACCTTGCCGTCGAGGTCGGTAACCGGCTCGGCGGCGGTGCGGCCGAGGATGCGCGAGGCGAGCGACGCGACGACCGTGCCCGCGTCGAGGATCGCGCGCATCTTGATTCCGCCGCTCGAGCCGCAATCGCCGGTGGTGATGATCGAGTCCTGCGCGACGTCGACGAGGCGGCGCGTCAGATAGCCCGAGTTCGCGGTCTTCAACGCGGTGTCGGCGAGACCCTTGCGGGCGCCGTGAGTCGAATTGAAGTACTCGAGAACCGACAACCCCTCTTTGAAGTTGGAGATGATCGGGCTCTCGATGATCTCGCCCGACGGCTTCGCCATCAGGCCGCGCATGGCGGCGAGCTGGCGCATCTGCGTCGGCGAACCGCGCGCGCCCGAATGCGACATCATGTAGATCGAGTTGATCGGCCTGTCGCGGCCGCTTTCGTCCTTGCGCACGGCCGAGATGCCCGCCATCATCTCTTCGGCGAGCTTGTCCGAGCACTTCGCCCAGGCGTCCACCACCTTGTTGTATTTCTCGCCCTGGGTGATGAGACCGTCGTTGTACTGCTGCTCGTATTCTTTGGCGAGCGCCGAGGTCTCCGCGATGCGCTGCGGCTTGGTGTCGGGCACCACCATGTCGTCCTTGCCGAACGAGATGCCGGCCTTGAACGCCTCGCGGAACCCGAGCGCCATGATGCGGTCGCAGAAGATCACCGTCTCCTTCTGACCGCAGTTGCGGTAGACGGTGTCGATCATTCCCGAGATCGCCTTCTTGGTCATCAGATTGTTGGCGACGTCGAACGTGATCTTCGGATGCTCGGGCAGCAACTGGCCCAGCATCATGCGACCGGGGGTCGTATCGAAGATCTTGGCGACGCGTTGGCCATTCTCGTCATAGGTCCAGGCGCGGCCTTTGATCCTGCTGTGCAGCGTGAGCGCGCCCGCAGCCTGCGCATGCTCGATCTCGCCCTGATTGGCGTAGAAGCCGCGGATCGGACGCTTGGTCTTCGCATCCTCCTCGTACTGCCCGGGCTCGCCGTCGCGCATCAGCGACAGATAGTAGAGGCCGAGCACGATGTCCTGGCTCGGCACGATGATCGGCTGGCCGTTGGCGGGATGCAGGATGTTGTTGGTCGACATCATCAGCACGCGCGCCTCGAGCTGCGCCTCCAGCGACAGCGGCACGTGCACCGCCATCTGATCGCCGTCGAAGTCGGCGTTGAACGCCGAGCAGACCAGCGGATGCAACTGGATCGCCTTGCCTTCGATCAGCACCGGCTCGAACGCCTGAATGCCGAGACGGTGCAGCGTCGGCGCGCGGTTGAGCATGATCGGATGCTCGCGGATCACCTCGTCGAGGATGTCCCAGACCTCCGGCTTCTCCTTCTCGACCAGCTTCTTGGCCTGTTTGACGGTCGCGCTGAGGCCCTTGGCGTCGAGGCGCGAATAGATGAACGGCTTGAACAGCTCCAGCGCCATCTTCTTCGGCAAGCCGCATTGATGCAGCTTCAACTCGGGCCCAACCACGATCACCGAGCGGCCGGAATAGTCCACGCGCTTGCCGAGCAAATTCTGGCGGAACCGGCCCTGCTTGCCCTTCAGCATGTCGGCGAGCGACTTCAGCGGACGCTTGTTGGCGTGTGATGACGCGCCCGCGCCGGCCGTTGTCGAACAGTGCGTCGACCGACTCCTGCAGCATGCGC
>JBKQKS010000211.1:0-7347 GCA_052147395.1 Roseiarcus sp. | reverse complement strand
GATCGATGGCGCGCGAGGGGTTAAGATCGTTGTTTCCGATCGAGGAACTGTCGATCATCGGGTTTTCGGCCGTCGTCAAACAGCTTCCCAAGGTGTTGCGCTTGATCCGGCAAACCGCCACCGCTGTGCTGCGGGCAGGCCCCGACATTCTCATCATCATCGACAGCCCCGACTTCACCCACCGCGTCGCGCGCCGCGTGCGCCGCGCCCTGCCGGGCCTGCCCGTCGTCGATTACGTGAGCCCGACGGTGTGGGCCTGGCGCCCCGGTCGGGCGCGCAAGATGCGCGGCTATGTCGACTGCGTGCTGGCGCTGCTGCCGTTCGAGCCGGCGGCGCACGAAAGGCTCGGCGGGCCGCGGTGCGTCTATGTCGGCCATCCCCTGATCGAGCGGCTCGACGAATTGCGCGGCGGCGAGCGCGAGCCGAACCGCCTGGTCGTGCTGCCGGGTTCGCGCCGCTCGGTGGCGCGCCGGCTGATGGCGGATTTCGGCGGCGCGCTGGCGATTGTCGGCGAGCGGCGCGGGCCGATCGACGTCGTGCTGCCGACGCTGCCGCATGTCGAGGCGGAGGTGCGGGCGCTCGCGGCGGGTTGGGCCGTGAAGCCGCGCATAATTGTCGGCGAAGCGGAAAAATTCGCGGCGTTTCGCTCGGCGCGGGCGGCGCTCGCGGCCTCGGGCACGGTGACTTTGGAGCTCGCGCTGTCGGGGACGCCGTTCGTCGGCGCCTACAAGGTGTCGAAGCTCGAGGAGCCGATCGCGCGCTGGTTGATAAGAGTCCCGACCATCCTGCTGCCGAACCTCATCCTCGAGGCGCGGGCGATGCCGGAGCTGCTGCAGGGCGAGTGCAATCGCGAGCGCCTCGCCGAGGCGCTGATGCCGCTCCTCGACGACACGCCCGCGCGCGCAGCGCAAATCGCCGCCTTGGCGCGGCTCGACGCGCGCATGCGCTTGCCCGGCGGCCTCGCGCCGAGCGAGGCGGCGGCGACAGCGGTCATGGAGACGGTGCGCTGCGGCGCTCAGCCCGCGCGCGATCGGTCGTAGGCCTGCGCGCGAGCCCTCAGCGCACGGGGCGCTGGAAACGGCGCACAGTCGAGGATAGGCGCAGACCTCCACGCGCGCCGACTTTACACGAGGCCCGCCGCGTTGTCTTCAGCGCAAGTCGACGGGTACGCGCGAGCTCAACCCGATTCAAATGTCACTCGCCCAAGCCTCTGCGCCACGCCGACAATGGCGTCGCGCACTTCATCAAAGTTCGCGATGATGACCTCACTCTCTACATTGTTTTTCTTGATCGTGGGAATGAGATCTGTCGCGAGTTTTAATTCGAAGTTTTCATTCAACCAATCCATCAAGCTTCGCTTGACTACGCCACCAACGAACAAATCTTCATACCAGACCGGGAACACTCGCAATTTCCGCTTCAAGAAATTAAACATGGATTGCTCGGCCAACAACATTAGTCTTGCCTGATAGGCAACATTGCCGGCGTCAACCTCGAACGGCTCGTCAAGTGCGTCGGCTGAAAGCTCATGCCATTGGTTCGCCCGTCTCGCGATTTGCCCGCTCACGATCTGAGCCACGATGTCCTTGCGGGCGACGAATATGAAACGGGTGTCCAACTGTTTCAGCGCCGAGAGGACCATCGGCTCCTGATGGATATAGCCCCAGAAGGGTCGAAACGCTCCCCACGAATTCAGCTTTATGTCCAAGAGGGTGTGCATGTTTCCGGCGAGCTCTTCCAATTCGCTGATATAATTTAGGAAACACTTTTGTGCCTGCGGAAACGTCGCCGTGTCGGCGAGGAGTAGGCCTTTTTCTCTGGCGTAGTCCAGAAAAGTTCTCGGGCTCTCGCTTTTGTCGGTCTGAAAGATCTCGCAAAAGTCGCAAAACTGCTTAGTCGACTCCAGCGCGGTTCGCAGCGCTTTGGTCCCTGCTCGTTGGCCAGCTACGACACAAAGAATTCTCTTACGGCTCATAAACGGCTCCGCGAGCGACCGAACCGAATGGCGGTCCACCCGATTGGCGTTTTTCGATAGGCTAACCACGAAAGAGATTGGTTCGCAAGTTGCGAATATTTTAGTATACAATGCGTACCAGCGCCTGAGGTAATCAGAGCGGTTTCCGACCAAAACGAGTCCCACCATTGCGAGCGTGAGCGAAGCCATCCACACCGGGGCCGCCCCGTCGCCAGCAGAACGGAAAGAGCACAGCGCTACGCCCCTAGATGGCTTCGCTTTGCTCGCAATGACGGCGGGGATTCATTCTGATCGAGAACCGCTCCAGCTCAGCAACTCGGCGTATTTGGTGATGAGAGGGCGTAGCCGGTATTCGGGCAGGTTGGGGATGAGCGTCTGGGCCGCCGCTATTTCAATAAAGCAAGGGCGCTTGGCGCGGGTCTTTTGGTTGGACGTGGCCTCGCAATTCCACCCGCGGCCCGACTCGCGTTTGCGAGCAGGTCGCCATCTCGCGCCGGGTCGTTCCCCGACCTCACTGCTCCGATAGCTTCATGTCGGGCTTATAACTCTTGCCGTCGACCTCCTTGATGATCGCCTGGGCGCAGATGACACGCCGCTGCTCGGGATCGTAGGTCACGCTCGGCGAGCCATAGAGGCTCCAGCCCTTGTTCAAAGCTTCGCTGACGCGATGGCAGAAGCTCGCGTCGTCGGGCCCGGTGAGCAGGCGATAGACGTTCATCATCGCTTCCGTCACCGCAGCGGCTCGGCGCCGCCGCGGGCCTCCGAAGTCAGGAACGCGCTCCGATCATCGGATATTCGCGCGTTTTCTCGCCGGTGTACAGCTGGCGCGGGCGGCCGATCTTCTGCCCCGGTTCTGCGATCATCTCCTTCCACTGCGCGATCCAGCCGACAGTGCGCGCGACCGCGAACAGCACGGTGAACATATCGAGCGGGAAGCCCATCGCCTTCAGCGTGATGCCCGAGTAGAAGTCGATGTTCGGATACAGCTTCTTTTCGATGAAATATTCGTCGTGCAGCGCGATGCGCTCGATCTCGATCGCCACGTCGAGCAGCGGATCGTCCTTGATCCCGAGCTCGCGCAGCACTTCGTGGGCGGTGCGCTGCATGATCTTGGCGCGAGGGTCGTAGTTCTTGTAGACGCGGTGGCCGAAGCCCGTCAGGCGGAACGGATCGTTCTTGTCCTTCGCCCTGGCGATGTACTTGGGGATATTCTCGACCCGGCCGATCTCCGCGAGCAACTTGAGCGCCGCCTCGTTGGCGCCGCCGTGCGCCGGACCCCACAGGCAGGCGATGCCGGCCGCGACGCAGGCGAACGGATTGGCGCCCGAGGAGCCGGCGAGACGCACCGTCGAGGTCGAGGCGTTCTGCTCGTGGTCGGCGTGCAGGATGAAGATGCGGTCGAGCGCGCGCGCCAGCACGTGATTGACCTTGTACTCCTCGCAAGGCACGCCGTAGCACATGCGCAGGAAGTTGCCGCAATAGTCGAGGTCGTTCTTCGGATACATGAACGGCTGGCCGATCGAATACTTGTAGGCCATCGCCGCCAGCGTCGGCAGCTTCGCGATCATGCGGACCGAAGCGACCTCGCGCTGGTAGGGATCGTTGATGTCGATGGAGTCGTGATAGAACGCCGCGAGCGCGCCGACGCAGGCCACCATCACCGACATCGGATGCGCGTCGCGGCGGAAGCCGTTGAAGAACCGCGACATCTGCTCGTGCACCATGGTGTGGCGCGTCACCCGATAATCGAAATCGGCCTTTTGCGCGGCGTTGGGCAGTTCTCCGTAGAGCAACAGATAACAGGTTTCCAGGAAGTCGCCGTGCTCGGCGAGGTCTTCGATCGGATAGCCGCGATAGAGCAGCACGCCCGCGTCGCCGTCGATATAGGTGATCTTCGACTCGGTGCTCGCGGTCGAGGTGAAGCCGGGATCGTAGGTGAACATCCCGGTCTGGCCGTAGAGCTTGCCGATGTCGACCACGGCAGGTCCGATCGCGCCTTCCTTGACCGGCAGTTCGATCGTCTTACCGTCGTAGTTCAGCGTTGCAAACTTTGGCGCCATCTACGAACTCCCTGTGCGCGCCGCGCGCGCGACCCATGATTGTGCATCGCAGCAACGCTATAGGAGCGCTGCTGCGACAACAAGTCAATACTCAGTATGAGGGCCGGCGCCTACTAAACGATCATTGCGGGTTTTCGTAGGAAAAAGTCTGGGCGTTTTCGTCATAGGCGAACACTTCGCCGTAGCGGCCGAGGTTGATCACCGTGCGCAAGGTGCGATCGGCATAATCCTCGCTCATGTAGTCCTCGAGTTCCTCGCGGAACCGGGTCGCCGGCGCGCGATGGCTCGGACGCTCGTCGAGCACGCGCTTGATGAGGGCGGCGAGCGGGATGTTGGCGATGAGCTGGTCGCCGATCGTCTTCTTGCGCTGGTCGACGTCGCTCTCGACGAAGCGCTGGCCGATCGGCGTCAGCTTGATGTCGGCGTCGGCGAATTCGGCGAGCCTGAGCAACTGCAACGTTTCGCCGATCGGGAACAGGTCGTCGATCTCCAGTTGCAGCGAATCGGCGAGATGCGGCAAGTCGGCGGCGCCGTTATAGGGCGGCGCGGCGATCTCTTCGAGCATGCCCGCGATCATGTTGGGCGAGATTTCCGGCAGCGCGACGCCGAGGCCCGCGCCGGTCGGCTGCGTCCCCACGAGTTTCGGCTCGGGCCGCTGCGTCATCAGGGCGTAGATCTTTTCCACCAGCTGGCGGAAGTCGGGGTCGAGCCGGTCGCGCGGCTGGGCGAGCGGCACCGCGATCTCTGCGGCGATGCGGCCGGGGTTGGAGGCGAGCACGACGATGCGATCGGCCATCAGCACCGCCTCTTCGATGTTGTGCGTCACCATCAAGATCGCTTTGATCGGGATGCGTCCCTCCTGCCAGAGGTCGAGCAGATCGGTGCGCAGCGTCTCGGCGGTGAGCACGTCGAGCGCCGAGAACGGCTCGTCCATCAGCAGCACCTCCGGCTGCACCACCAGGGCGCGCGCAAAACCTACGCGCTGGCGCATACCGCCGGAGATCTCCTTGGGGTAGGCGTTCTCGAAGCCGTCGAGGCCGATCACGTCGATCGCCTTGAGCACGCGGCTGCGGATTTCCTCGTGATCGACGCGGCTTTGCGCGCGCAGGCCGATCTCGACGTTGTCCATCACGGTGAGCCAGGGAAACAGCGCGAAGCTCTGAAACACCATGGCGACGCCGTCGGCGGGGCCGTCGATCTTGCGGCCGGAGATCTTCACTTCGCCCTGCGTCGGCTGCGCGAGGCCGGAAATGATCCGCAGCAACGTCGACTTGCCGCAGCCGGAGCGGCCGAGCAGCGCGACGATCTCGCCGGTCCGCACCGTCAACGAGACGTCCTGCAGCACATAGGTGCGGTCATCGCCCGAGCCCTTGGTGAAGCTCTGAACGACATGGCTCACTTCGAGCAGCGTGGCGGATTGGGGATCGAGCATCGGAAACTCCTCGACGGCAAGAGGATCAAAGGCGATACCGGCGTTCGGCGATCGCATAGAGCCGGCGCCAGAACAGACGATTGAACAGAGTGACGAAGATCGACATCACGGCGACGCCGAGCACGATCTTGGGAAAGTCGCCCTTGTCGGTCGCCTGCGCAATATACGCTCCGACGCCGTGGGCGCTAACCGTCTGGTCTTTCCACTTCACGTATTCGGCGACGATCGAGGCGTTCCAGGAGCCGCCGGACGCCGTGATCGCGCCGGTCAGATAATAGGGCGCGACGCCGGGCAGGATCACCTTCAACCACCAGTCCCAGCCGCGAATGCGGAAATTCTTCGCCGCCTCGCGCAGGTCGTTGGGGAAGGCCGCAGCGCCGCCGATGGTGTTGAACACGATGTACCATTGCGTGCCGAACACGATGAGGACGGAGAGCCAGATGTCGGGGTTGAGATGGAAGGTGAGAACCAGGCTCACCGCGGCGCCGAACAGCAGGTTGACCGGGAAGGCGGCGAGGAACTGGGCCAGCGGCTGGATCGCTTCGGCCCAGCGCGGCCGGAGCCCGACCCAGATGCTGATCGGAACCCAGACGATCGTCGCCAGCGCGATCAGCACGACGACCCGGAGCAGCGTGTAGAAGGTCAACAGCGTCACATCGAAGAGGTCAATCCAACCCAGCTCGGTGGCGATGTAGGCCGTGAGGCTCCACAACGCCCAGATCGTCAACGCCGCCACGAAGATGATCCAGAGGACGTCGATAACCCTGGAGGCCGCCGCCATCCGAGCGAAGGCGCCGCCCGGCGCGATTCGCGGCGCGGCGAGGCGCAGGAACGAGGCCTGGCGCAACGTGGCGCGGATGGGTTGGAAGGTCAGGCGCAGCCAGTGGGTGCGCATCAGCATGTCGAGCACCCAGGAGCGCTCGACGTCCTCGCCCACCGAGAGCTCGACGCGGAATTTCGCCGCCCAGGCGATCACCGGACGGAACAGCAGCTGATCGTAGAGGATGATGACGATCGCCATGGTCACGACCGCCGCCCAAATGGCGTCCCAGCGCCCCGCGTTGTTCGCCGTCGCGATGTAGGAGCCGACGCCCGGCAGCGTGATCGTCGTGTCGCCGACGGTGATCGCCTCCGAGGCGACGACGAAGAACCAGCCGCCCGACATCGACATCATCGTGTTCCACAGCAGGCCCGGCACAGCAAATGGCGCCTCGAGCTGCCAGAACTTCTGCCAGCCGGTGAGCCGGAACCCGCGCGCCACCTCGTCGAGATCGCGCGGCACCGTGCGCAGCGACTGGTAGAACGAGAACGCCATGTTCCAGGCCTGGCTGGTGAAGATGGCGAAGATCGCTGCGAGCTCGGCCCCCAGGATTTTGCCGGGGAACAGGCCGAGGAAGAACGTCACCGTGAACGACAGGAAGCCGAGGATCGGCACCGACTGCAGGATGTCGAGGACGGGGATGAGCACCATTTCCCAGCGCCGGCTCTTGGCCGCCAGCGTCGCATAGGTGAAGGTGAACAGGAAGGAGGCGGCGAGCGCGGCGAACATGCGCAGCGCCGTGCGCAGCGCGTAATAGGGCAGCGCCCAATAGTCGAGCGTGATCGCCTGCGCTTCCGGCGCGTTGAGCGGAGCGGTCACGCCATGATAGGCGCGCCCGATCGCCACCAGCACGGCCATCACGAAGGCGAAGGCGATGAGGTCCCAATGGTTGGGCAGAGCTCGCCGGCCGGCCGAGGCCAAAGCATAGAATCTCAACATCGGTCCGTTCCGGTTCTGTTGTGGCGCGCGGCGTCGGCTTGCAGCCGAAACACGTTCGTCGCGGCCTTGGCAACCCCGAAAATGGGTGACGCGCCTCGACTCGCGCCGCGGGCGGTCTGGC
>JBKQKS010000210.1:0-27071 GCA_052147395.1 Roseiarcus sp. | reverse complement strand
CTGGATCCCGTTCGATCCAACCAACCGCAGCGTCGGCGGTTCGAACCTCATCCCCGTCGCCGTTGCACGCGACATTCGGCAAGCGATGCCGGTCGCCGGCAGCTTCGTTGGGAACAGCGACGCTCTGCAGGAGATGGTCGTGGAAGTGCAAGTGACGTCGAACGTCTCGCGCGCTCGGGAATCGCGGCTTTGAACCGCCGTCGAGCTGAGAAGCTTAGTTGATGACATGACCCATGCTGCGCTCATCCCTCTTCTCGGGCGCGAGTTCGACGATTTCCTGAGCGCGTCGATCGGCGAGGACCGAAATGGAACGTCGGTGAGCGTCCTTTCGGCGCTGGCCCGGATGGACGTCGACCCCTGGCAAGAGACCGCCAGCTTGGCGCGCATGCCCAGGGAGCGGGCGACGGAGCGGCTGGCTGCCGTGATTGCCGCCGCACGAAAGGACTCGGCGATGAGTCCAGCCGTCGAGACGATCGCCGCTCGTCTGATTGCGCTCTTGCCTCGAGCCGCGCCCTTGCATGTCCCCGCTCCCAAGGCTTTGTTCGCGACCGCCTCGATTCGGCCGCCGCGGTTATTCATAGCGCTGGGCGTTATCGTTCTCCTGCTTGCCGGCTACTTCTTCTTCGCGGCCAATCGCTCGACTGACAGCGGCCCCGTCGCGGCCGCCACGACGGACCAAACCGTCGCGCCGCGCTGAAAGCAAAGCCCGGACGACAAGGTCGAGTCGACCATCGAGCGCGCCATTTCACGGCGCTTTGCGCGATCAACGTCAACGATGCCCGGCGCCCGACATTGATCGCGTCGCGCGGGCCCGGTTGATCGCGACGATGCCGACGTAGGAAAGAGGCGAGCGGGTCAGAACATCTCCCTCGGCAGCGTCATCAGCGACTGCGCGCCGCTCCCGAGTTTGGCCAGATGCGCGCCGGCCTGCGGCAGCATGCGTTCGTTGAAGAACGTAGCTAGCGCAATTTTCGCGTCCAATTCGGCGTTGCTCGTTCCTGCCGCCTGCCTCGCGAGCACCGCCTTCACGATGCGCGCCCACATGTAGCCGAGGGCGGCGAGCCCGAAGAGGTGCAGGTAATCCGTCGACGCGGCGCCGACGTTGTCGGGGTTCGCGCTGGAGTTCTGCGCCAGCCATTGCGTCGCCTGCCGCAATTGGCCGAAAACACGCTCGAGCGGCGTCAGGTAGGGTCGAAGCGCCGCAAAATTCTCGTTCTGGGCGAGAAAATCGTGGATTTCACCCAGGAAGGCCTTCACCGCGCGTCCACCGTCGCGGGGCAGCTTGCGGCGCACGAGATCCAATGCCTGAATGCCATTGGCGCCTTCGTAGATCATGGTAATTCGCGCGTCGCGCACGAACTGCTCCATCCCCCATTCGCCGATGTAGCCGTGCCCGCCGAGAACCTGTTGCGCCTTCACGGCGTTTGCGAAGCCCACATCCGTGAACATGCCCTTCAGCACCGGCGTCAGCAGGCCAACGCGGTCGTCTGCGGCCTGCCGCACGGCCGGGTCCGGGGATTCGTGCGTTTCGTCGAGCGAGAGCGCGACCCAAAGCATCAGAGCGCGAGCGGCCTCGTTGAAAGCGCGGATTTCGAGCAGCATGCGTCGGACGTCGGGATGCACGAGGATGGGATCGGCGGGCTTATTTGGTTCCGCCGCGCCTGTCGCGGCGCGCCCCTGAAGGCGCTCTTTGGCGTAGGCTGCGGCGTTTTGATAGGCGACCACCGATTGTGCGAGGCCCTGCACGGCGACATCGAGCCGCGCGGTGTTCATCATCACGAACATCGCGTTGAGGCCGCGATTTTGCTCGCCGACCAGCCAGCCCTTGGCGCCGTCGTAGTTCATGACGCAGGTCGAATTGCCGTGAACGCCCATTTTGTGCTCGATCGAGCCGCAGGAGACCGCATTGCGCTCGCCGAGCGACCCGTCTTCGCCGACCAGGAATTTCGGCACGACGAACAACGAAATGCCCTTCACCCCCGCGGGGGCGCCCTCGATGCGCGCGAGAACGAGATGAACGATGTTTTCCGCCAGATCGTGCTCGCCGGCGGAAATGAATATCTTCTGCCCGGAGATCGCGAACGTCCCATCGGCGCCGGGGGTGGCGCGGGTCTTGACGAGGCCCAGATCGGTGCCGCAATGCGGCTCGGTCAGGTTCATCGTGCCGGTCCATTCGCCGCTGATCATCTTCGGCAAATAGCGCTTTTTCAACGCCTCCGAGCCATTGGCCTCCAAGGCGTCCGCGGCCCCCTTGGTCAAGTTGGGATACATCGTGAACGCCAGATTGGCCGCGAGCGTATATTCGTTGAGCGCAACGCCGACGAAGTGCGGCAGCCCCTGGCCGCCGTACACGGGATTGCCCGTAATGCCGACCCAACCGCCCTCGACGAACGCCCTATAGGCCTGCTTGAAGCCCTTGGGTGTGATGACCGATCCGTCGTCGAGGCGTTTGCATCCCTCGATGTCGCCGGAAAGGTTGATCGGCTGCAGCAGCTCCTCGGCGACCTTGCCGCCCTCGCTCAGCACCGCCGCGACGACGTCGATCGGGGCGTCGGCAAAGCGCGGCAAGTTCGCGTAGCGCTCGAAACCCAGCACATCCCCGAGCAGGAAGATCGTATCATCGACAGGCGCTTTGTAGCTTGGCATGGCGTTTCCCCTTGGCTGTCAGTTGTGGTTCGTCAGCGGCCGCTCTTGCCGAGCTCTTCGGTCAGTTGTGGCAATGCCTGGTGGAGATCGGCGACGAGGCCGTTTCGACGGCGACCCGGAAGATCGGCGCCTCTGCGGCCGTGCGATCGATCTCGACGTTGACCTTCATCTCATTTCGCTCCGCAGCTTGCCCGATCGCGCGACCCCTCACGCTTTCGGCTCGTCGTGCGGCGCTTCGGTGTGGAAGCTCTCGCGGATCTCGTTGGCGCTTCCCGACAGACGGCCGACGAACATCTCGAGCAGTTGGGCATTCATCTTGTAAATCTGTTCCACGATCGCGGCGGTCGAGCTCACTGCCGTCCCGATCGCATGTCCGACCGCATCCCGCTCACGCGTAAGCACGTCGTTCGGGTCCGCGCCGGGCTTCATCGCACCCGCCATCGCCAAGGCGTCGCTGACGACTGCTTCCAGAGTCTCGCGCTGCTTGGCGGCTGTCGCCTCGAGGCTGTCGGTCGCGGCCTTCGCGGTCTCTACGATGCTGTCGAGATTCCTCTCGTGCGTGTCGATCAGCTTGTCGACGTCGACTTTCGGCAAGTCGAGATCCGCGGCGAACTTCTTAATCATGTCCTCGAGGGACTGTCTGAGATCCTCAGCCATATCTCACTCTCCTATTTCGTCGACGAACCTTCCCTTTGTCCGCCGACGATCTCAGTCACTTCAGGCGCGCTGCGTGTTCCGCCGCAAACAGAACGAGACCGGCGAATCCGCCAACGAAGGTGCCGTTGAGGCGAATGTATTGCAGGTCTCGTCCGATGTTCAGTTCGATGATGTCGATCATGCGTTCGACGTCCCAGGCCTTGATCTGGTCCGTTATGAACCGCGCGACCTCGCTCTTGTTGTTGTCGATGAACGTTTGCAGGGTCTTCACGGCGCCGACGTTGATCTCGGCCCTGAGTTTCGGCTCCTGCGCGAGCTTGCGGCCGACGTCGGCGAGGAAGTCGGCCATGTGGCGTTCCAGCATCGAATTGTCGCCCCGCGCATCTTCGACCACGAAGGTCACGAAGCTGCGCCACAGCCCTTCGGCGAGATCTGCGATTTCCGGACGCGCCAGAAACTCCTGTTTCAGTCGCTCGGTCCTTTCCGCGTACTCCGGCGACGTGGCGAGCTTGTCGACGAAGTTGCGCGCGAAATTATCGAAGTCGCGGCGGAATGCGTGCGCCGGATCGTCTTTCGCCTCGTCGATCGCTTGCGAAATGAGCGCAACGAACCGCCGCACGAGATAGGCGTCGGCGCGAAACAGGTTGAATATCGTCGGCAGCTCGCGTCGAACCTTTTCGCGAATGGCCTCGAGCGTGTCCGCGTCGGACAGAAGCCCGTGCAAGCCGACCAGCAATTCGTCGAACAGCTTCTGATGGCGGCCGTCCTCGATCGCGGCGGAGAACAACCGGGCGGCGAACGGCGCCAGTTCCAAGGCCTTCATTTGCTCGAGCGCGCGTACGGCGACAAAGCTCTTGAGGCCCGTCTCATCGATCGCGGAGAGCGCCTCGGGCGCCAGTTTGAGAACGAACCGCGAAATAGCGACGCTGCGGCTTTCGTCCGCGATCCACTCCGCGGCGAGCGCGGCGAAATCGACGGAACCGAGCTTCTGCCCGATGGGTCCCGGCTCGAGAAAATGATCGTGCACGAAAGCGCCGAAGCTCTCCGCAATACGAGTTCGGTTGCTGGCGACGATCGCGGTGTGGGGCATTGGGATGCCCAAGGGGTGACGAAACAATGCGACGATCGCATACCAATCGGCAAGGCCGCCGACGGCCGACGCCTCTGCCCAAGCTGCAACATAGGAAAACGCCCAGTGACGGGGCTCCAGCGCACGCGCGATGATCGCGATCATTACGCTCGCCGCCAGCAACGCCGTGGCCAGCGTCTTCATTCGCGCGAGATCGGCGAGCCGGTCTTCGGCGGCCGCGCTCGACGGCGCGACGGGCTCGGCGCCGCCGGCGGAGGACGTGGAATTCATCTCACGCCTCGTCCAGGAACGACCGGAACAGCTCGGCAGTTTCGTGCGGCATCGACACGATGAACAAGTGCCCGCAGTTCATCACTTCGAGCCGCGCCTTCGGAATCATCGCCGTAAGGATGCGGCCGTTCATGAGCGGCACGATCGGGTCGTCATGCCCCATGACGACCAGCGTTCGCTGCTCGAGTCTTCGCAACCACAGCAGGCTCGTCCAACCTGCGATTGCCAGCAGTTGATAGATGTAGCCGAGATTGGAGCCGCCTTTCATGTTTTCGGCATGCGCGCCGGCGAGTTCCGGATCGAGGCGGAAATTTCCGCCATAGATTTCGGCCGCGATCGACTGCATGTAGGCCGGGTCCAGATAGCGCCGCGGACTCGCCATCTTCAGCATTACGGAAAGCTTCCCGGGCGCCATGATGCCGCCCGCGGCGGTCGCCGCGAGGATGAGGCGCCGACACTGTCCCGGATAGAGATGTGCGAATTGCTGCGCCATCGCGCCGCCCCAGGACACACCTGCGACGTCATACTGCTCATGGCCCAGCTGCCGCATCACATCGGCGCCCCAGGCCGCGACATGCGACGGCCGATAGGGCACGATTGGTTGTGGCGAGCCGCCGACGCCGGGAATGTCGAATATGACGGTCTCGAGGTCGCCGAGCGCACGCATGAACGGCTCGGCCAGCTCGATAGTCGCGCCGATGCCGTTGAACATCAGCAGAGCCGGACGATCCTTGGCGCCGGCCTTCACGGCCACCTTGAGATCCTGGCCGCGCGCGCGCATCATTCGAATATTCATCGCGCATCCCCGCGCTTTCCGTTGTGACGCTTTCCAGGCGGATCACGATCGTGTTCCGACCGCGGTCACGCGTTGAAGACATATGTGCCGGGAGCGGGCTCCTTGGCCGGGAACTCCGCGTTGCCGATCTCCGTCGGCGCCGCGGCCATTGCACCCGACCGCTCGGCGAGCCACGCGCTCCAGTGGGTCCACCAGCTGCCGCTGCGCTTCTCGGCTGTGCTCGCAAACGCCTCGGCTTCGGCGACATTGGCGACGCCAGCGGCGTAGGTCGCTTTCGCATTGCCCGGCGGATTGAGGAGGCTCTGCAAATGGCCGGCGTTCGACAGGATGAACGTCGTCTTGTCGCCGAGCAACCGAGCCGTCTGATACACGGACTTCCACGGCGTGATGTGGTCGGTCACGCCGGAAACGACGTAGCTTTCGACGGCGACCTTGTTGATGTCGATCGGAGTTCCCGATAGTTCGAGAGCGCCGGGATTGTGGAACGGGTTCAGCGTGATCAGATCGAGAAAATCCGAATGCAGGCGCGCCGGCAACGATGTCGAGTCGTTGTTCCAGAACAGAATGTCGAACGCCGGCGGCGGGTTCCCGAGCAGATAGTTGCTGACCCAGTAGTTCCAGATCAGGTCGTTCGGCCGCATCCACGCGAACACTCTCGCCAGCTCGCGGCCGTCGAGCAGCCCTTTCTCCTGCGAGTGCTCGCGCGCCGCCTCGATCGTGAACGGCGTAATGAGAGTTCCGAGCGCCGTGTCCTCCGCCGTCGATGGATCGAGCGTGCACACCGCGAGCGTGAGGTTCTTCAGCGGCGACGTTCCGCGCGCGGCCTCGCGGGCCGCATAGGCGCAAGAGGTGATGCCGCCCGAGCAGGCGCCCATCATCGAGATGTCCTCGCTTCCGGCGATCTTGCACACGGCCTCGACGGCGTGGGCGATCGATTCGACATAATCATCGAGGCCCCAGTCGCGATGCTGCTTTTTCGGATTGCGCCAGGAGATGCAGAACACCTGAAAACCCTGCGACAGCAGGAAGCGGACCAGGCTCTTTTCCGGAGTCAGGTCGAGGGAGTAGTATTTGTTGATCTGCGGCGGAGTGATGACGATCGGCCGGCGAAAAACCTCCGCGGTCATAGGCCGAAACTGTATCAACTCGAACCTCTCGTCGCGATAAACGACGGCGCCGGGAGTCGTCGCGAGGTTCTTGCCGACCTGGAACGGCCTCGTGTCGACTTGCGACGGCATGCCGCCGTTTTTGACGAGATCGGAAACGTAGTTCTTCAGGCCGGCCCACAGGCTTTCGCCCCCGGTATCGACCACTTTTTTCAGGGCCGCAGGATTGCCGAACAGGGCGTTGGTCGGCGCGAGAGCGTCGACGAGGAGCCCGGCGACGAGTCGCGCGCGCACGCGATCGTGTTCGCCGAGATCGACCTTCTCGACATAGCCCGACATTGCATCCGCCCAGGCGAGGTAGCTCTGCTGGATCGCGTGATGCAGCGGACTCGTCTTCCAAGCCGGATCGTTGAAGCGCTTGTCGCCCGGCTCCACCGGGCGATCTTCGGCCTTCTTGGTCACGATCTTGCCGAGCTCGCCGAGGAAACTCATCCACTGGCTGACGGCGATCTCGGGATGCCTCACGGCCGCCTTGAACACTGTCCGCGTGGCGCCGACGAAATCGCGGGCGCCGAGACCAATGAGCGGATTGAGCGCCACGGTGTGATGCGCAGCGTGTTCGGCGTGGTGATCGTGCGGGGGCGAGTGCTCGTGTTCAGGCGTCGGCATGTTGAATTGCCCTCACTTCGGGGACCTCTTCGGGACGATGAGCGCCAGCGCCTCGGCGATGAGCGCGGGCTTGTCGGAGTTCTCGATCTCGAGCGAGCTCAGCGTCTTGACCAGCAGTTGGCCGCCGCCCTTGTCCTCGACGCTGTCGAGGACGACGCGCAGACGCACGCGGGCGCCGGAGGGAACGGGCGCGAGGAAACGAACCTTGTCGAGTCCGTAGTTGAATCCCGCAGCCGCGTCGACCGGCACGACGCCGACGTCGATCGACAGCGATCCGACCAGCGCCAGCGTGAGATAGCCGTGCGCGATCGGTCCCTTGAACGGACTCTCGCGCTTGGCGCGCTCCACGTCGACATGAATCCATTGCCGGTCATCAGTGCATTCGGCGAAGCTGTCGATGCGATGCTGATCGACCAACAACCATCTCGAAACGCCGAGTTCTTCACCGGCCCGCTCGCGCAGGGTCGCCATCGTCAGTTCGCTCATCTCGTCCTCGTTCACAAATGCCGCGGTTCGCATCGCTGTCCTGGATGCGGCGGCTATTCGTCCTGGGTGTAGCGCTTGCGCAGCATCCTCTTGTCGATCTTGCCGACGCTGGTGCGATCGAGCTGGTCGACGAACAGGATCGTCTGCGGAACCGCGTATTTCGAAATCACTCCGGAGTCCGCGACCCTTCCGACATGGGCTTTGATCGAGTTCTCGGTCGGCGCCTCCTCGGTCTGATAGTCGCGAACGACGAGCGCGGCGGGTCGCTCGCCCCACTTCTCGTCCTTCACGCCGATGACGGCGACTTCCTTGACTCCGGGCGCCTTCATGATGATGTCCTCGAGCTCGAGCGAGGATATCCATTCGCCGCCGGTCTTGATGACGTCCTTGAGACGATCGGTGATCTGCAGATAGCCGTGCGGCGTCATGTTGGCGATGTCGTTGGTGTGCATGTAGCCGCCGCGCCACAGCTCCTCGGACGCCGTCGGGTTTTCGTAATAGCCCTGCGTCAGCCAGGGCGCTCGCACGACGATTTCGCCGGAGGCCTTGCCGTCATGGGCGACGTCGTGCATCTCGGGGTCGACGACGCGGATGTCGACGAGCGGAATCGGACGCCCGGTCTTGGTGCGGAAATTGACTTCTTCGTCGGCGTTGCCGCTCAGCATCGACGACTTGAGGTGGGCGATCGTGAGCACCGGACCGGTCTCCGACATGCCGTAGCCGGTGAAGATGTCGATGCCGCGCGCCATCGCGCGCAGCGCCAGCATCTTTGGCAACGCCGCGCCGCCGATGACCATCGTTAGCCCGGAGAGATCGGTGTCCGCACTCGCGGGCGCGTCCAACAGCATGAGCAGGATCGTCGGCACGCAGTGGGTGAACGTCACGCCTTCGGTCTTGATCAACTTCAGCAACAGGTCGGGGATGTAGCGGCCGGGATAGACCTGCTTGCAGCCCGCCATGGTCGCCGAATAGGGGAAGCCCCAGGCGTGCACATGAAACATCGGCGTGATCGGCATATAGACGCTGTCCGCATGGAAGCGTCCCTGCTTCGGCGCAATGCCGAGCGCGGCGAGCTCGGTGATCGCGTGCAGAACCATCTGCCGGTGGCTGAAATAGACGCCCTTCGGCAAGCCGGTGGTGCCGCTGGTGTAGAACGTCGTCGCCTGGGTGTTCTCGTCGAAATCGGGAAAGTCGTATTCCGTCGCGGCCGAGGCGAGCATATCCTCGTAATGGCCGGCGACGTCGCCCTCGCGGATGTTGAGAGAATCGTTGTCCGACATCAGCACGATCGTCTCGACCTTGGTGGGGCGCGGACGGATGGAGTCGAGCAGTTCTCGGAACTCCTCGTTGACGAGCAACACAGATGCGCCCGCGTGGTCGATCGTATAGCTGATCTGCTCTGGCGATAGACGCACGTTCACCGTCTGCAAGATCGCGCCCATCATCGGAATGGCGAAGAACGCTTCGAGGAAACGGTGGGTGTCCCAGTCCATGACGCCGACCGTGTCGCCCGGCCGGACGCCGAGCGCCGCCAGCCCGCCCGCGAGCCGATGAATGCGCTCGTGGAGCACGCGGTAGCTGAACCGCTTCTGGTCGCGATAGACGATCTGCTGATCCGCGGCGTGCAGCATCGAAGAATGCAGCAAGTGCTTGATCAGCAGCGGATACGTATATGCCGACGGCGTTACCTGGATAAGGCGACCTGTCACTGTTCCCCCCCGACGCGCTGTTCGACTCGAGCCGATGATCGCGCGAAAACGAACTCCGCGGGCGCGAGCGCTTGCTCCCGACCTCCGCGTCGCTCATTCGCTCGGCGACGATCGTTAATATGCACCGAAGCCCGGCGACGAAAAGGTGACGATCGGCCAGCTCAGGGTCATTTTCGGCCAGCAGCTCGAGAAATTATCCGAGCCGCGGCGAAGCGGGACACCGCTCAGGACGCGTCTTCGCCGCTCTCGTCGGCGAGCAACTGCTGACGGAACTGCTGCGGCGAACTCTGTTTCCAGCGGCGAAACGCATGCCGGAAATTCGAGGTTTCGCTGAAGCCGAGCGCCTGGGCGATGTCCTCGACGGTCATCTGAGTGTCGCGCAGATATTTGATTGCGACTTCGACTCGCAACTGGTCGAGGATCTCGCGGAAGGACGTCTGCTCCACGGCCAGTCTCCGACGCAGTGTGCGCACGGGCGTGTCGAAGCGAACGGCGGCGTCTTCGAGCGTCGCATGCCGTCCGAGATTGGCGAGCACGTAGGCGCGCACCTTACCTGCGACCCCTGTTCGGCGCGTCAGGCCATCCTTCAGGTCGTCGCAGAGCGCGAGCACGGTGGAATAGGCGATCTCGTTGCCGAGATGCGGCGCGCCGTTCAACCAGACGGCGTCGTACTGCATTCGGTTTTGCGGTTGCTGAAACGCGACCGCGCATTCCATGACTCTCTCATACTCAGCCCTTGGCTGCTCCGCCTCGAAGACCATGTGAACAGCGGAGGGACGGAATTGCGCGCCCATGATGTCCCGATGCAAGGATACGTGGATGCCCAATTGCAACTCGACGATGAAGCGATAGAGCTGCGCGTCGATATCCGGATGCGGCAACGGCTCGACGGTCCAGATCGCGCGGCCGTTGTCCTCCGCGAACTGCATCTTCACCAACGGCGTCGCCAGTTGATGGTAGCGGACCGCGAATTTCATCGTCTCGCGGAAGCTCATGCTGCTCAGGATTGCGAATCCATACATCCCGTACAGCGACACATGCGTCTCCAGCCCAGTCTGATAGGCGAAAAACGGCTTGCGGGTGAGGCGCAACGCGCTGCGATAGGCGCGGATGACCTGGTCCACGGACACCAGCGTCGCCGGCGAGCGCAGCTCGGCGGGCGAGAGATCCACGCCCCGCAAAGCGTCCGCGACGCGAACGCCCTCGGTCGTCAAAGCGTCGACGACGAGCGCGATTTTCGCCGTCGAATAGAGCCTCTGTTCCCACCCTATGTCGATCATCGAGAGCCTCAGGGGGCTCCATTTGCTTGTTATGGAAAGATTCACCTAACCGTCCCGAAAGGCAAGACCCCTGTGGGCGAGGACGAGCGTCACGCGGTTCGCCGGTCGGGTGCGACGACGACGGCTGGCCGGCCCTCCGTACGATCCGATGCGCCGAACGGCGCGAGTAGCGGTCGGCCACGCCGTTTTGCCTAGGTTGGAAACGGCCATAGACGGGTGAATATCGGCCATTTTACCCGAGCGCGGCGCCTTGGAGCCGCATTGGGCCGAGGACCTGTTTCCTCGCTCAAAAAGGGGGTGGCTTGGGAGTTACTTGGAATTCGAAATTTTGCTTGATTGCTGAGCCAAAACAGCGTCTTCACCGAAACCTTCGGGCTCGTCTGAAAATGAGGCGATGGATGAGGTGAACGGTTGTATGGAGCCGGCGGTTCTCGACAATTCTCCAGTATAGGTGCGTTTTCCTATTCTTCTGTCGTTACGTTGTTCTTAGGAACACAGTTGCGAGGATTTTGCCACAGACGCCCGAGTCTGGGAACCTACCTCGAACTCAGGTGGTCTTCACTACAGCCGTTTTCGGCGACGTTTTGGAAGTCGACATCAACCAATTCAAATACTTACACGCTGCAGAAACCCGCAATGTCGGGTTTCCCACAGGCGAATCCGCGAAGTGGGGCTAAAGCCCCCGGCTTTGCCGGGGATATTTACTCGCTACGCTGAGCCGACGCCACTGCAGAGGCACTCGAAACGGATGCTGGCCCCGCTACCGGTAGCCAGCGACTTTCGCGCGCCGATGAATGTTCGCCTAATCCGTTGAAATCACTGGCGCGCCCGGCGAGATTCGAACTCACGACCTTTGCCTTCGGAGGGCAACGCTCTATCCAGCTGAGCTACGGGCGCATGGGACGGAACAGACATAGACGATTTTGGGCGCTTTGAAAATGCCGATTACGCGGCTACCGAAGATTCACGATCGGCGGGGGCGAAATAGGCGAGGTAGCGCGTGCGGATCTCTTCCACAGGGAGAACTACCAGCACGTCCGTGGCGCCAAACGCCTCGTCAACGACGGCATCGCGGCTAAACCGCGCCCCCAGCCGCCAATAGCCCTTGATCAGGGGCGGCAGCGACCGCGCGACCGCACGCGCGTCGACAGCTCGGGCTCCACCCACGCGCACGGGAACGGCGCGGCCGGGGACGGCGCTAACGTTCCAGTCCACGGCGACTTCGCATTCCGCACGGAGGAAACGCAGCGCCGCTTCATGGGCGGACGGGTCCACCCCTGGGAAGCTCGCGCAGCCGAACATCACGTCGATCCCATAATGCAGTGCGTAGGCCCAGACACCACGCCACAGCAGTTCGAGAGTGCGCGTGCCGCGATAGCTTTCGGCGACACAGGAACGGCCGAGCTCGAGGAAGCGCTTGCCGGGATGGCGCGCGACGAGCGCGGCGATGTCGAACTCGGCCGCGCTGTAAAAGCCGAAATTCGCCTCGGCGACCTGCTGGCGCAGCAGCCGATAGGCGCCGATGACTGGCGGCGCGCCGTCGATGCGCCGCGCCGACGTATCGACGACGATCAAATGGTCGCAAACCGAATCGAAACGGCAAACGTCGCGGCGGATTCCGCGCGCCGCCGGATCCGGCGTGGCGCGGCCCTCCTCGAAGAACACTCTGAAGCGCAGTTTCTGGGCGCAGCGGATTTCCTTCTGCGACGTGGCGAGCCGAACCTCGAACTCGCCGGCCCTCGCCAAGGTCTTCGGCAAGCCATTCAGCCCCCGCGTCGCACGCGCGAAAGGCCGCCCCGCGCGCGCCATGAAACCCTCGCCAACCTTCATGCCCCGCCCCTGCCGTACAGCTAGAATCGGGACACACAGCACACAGACCACACGAAATTGTGACAATCGTCAGCCGGCCGCGCGGGTCTCCGGACGACTGTTCACCGAAACCGCGAGCGCCCGCTCGATGGTCTCCGCGAGCCGCGGCAATTCGAAAGGCTTCGCGAGGAACTCGTCGACACCCGCAGCGCGGCTCGTCTCACGATCCTCCGCCATCGCATTGGCGGTCAGCGCCACGATCGGCACACGCGCCGCGCCGAGCTCGCGCTCCAGCGCGCGTATCGCGCGGGTCGACTCGTAACCGTCGAGACCGGGCATCTTGACGTCCATGACGATAAGATCGAAACGCGGCGCCGCGCCGCGGATCGCAGCCGCAGCGAGCCGCGTGGCCTCGGCGCCGTCGCGCGCCCGCGTCACCTCGAAACCGAGCCGTCTCAGCGCCTTTTGCGCGATGACGGCGTTGATGTCGTTGTCCTCGGCGAGCAGCGCATGCGACATTCGAGGCTCCGGCGCCGCGCTGGCCGTCAGCCCTGCCGCAGGCGAAGAGGGAAACTCGCTCATGAGCCGCTCGAACAAGGAACGGGCGCGCACCGGCTTGACTAGCCAGCCATCGAAGCCGCGAAGCGAGTTCTGCCCGAAAGCGCGGCGCTCGAACGGCGAAAACAACACGAGGCTCTTGGGCGTCCCCGCCGCGCGCGCGGCCGCGGCGAGCCGATTGGTGACGTCGACGCCGAGCGCGCAATCGACGATGACGAGATCGGGCGTCGGCCCTTTCTGCAGCTCGGCGAGGCCCTGCTCCAAACCCTCGGCGCGCACGATCGCTGCGCCCGCCTCGCCCAGCAGCGCCGCCAGAGCCGGCGCCTCGAACGGCGAGTCGGCGACGATCAGAGCACGGCGTCCGTGCAAATCGACCGTTCCGTGCCGGCGGCCGTCCGCGGGCGCCGCCACGGCCGGCAGTGGAATCGTCAACGAGAAGATCGATCCGCCGCCCGGATTGTCGTCGAGTGCGAGTTCGCCGCCCATCAGCGCCGCCAGCCGCTTGGAGATCGCCAGACCGAGTCCGGCGCCTTCGAATTGCCGGGCATTGGATCCGTCCCCCTGCTCGAAGTCCTCGAAGATCTTGGCGCGTCGGTCCGCGGGCACGCCGGGACCGGTGTCGACGACATCGAACGTTATCCAATCGTCGGCCTTCGCGTGGACGTTGATCCCGACGCCGCCGTGCGCGGTGAACTTGACGGCGTTGCCCGCGAGGTTGGTGAGAGCCTGGCGAAGCCGTAGGCTATCGCCGTTGACGAGTTGAGGCGCCTCGGGCGCGATAGTCGCCGCGATTTCGAGGCCCTTGCGCTGCGCGGTGGGCGCGAGCAGTTCGATGATCTCCTCGATGAGGCGGCGTAGATCGAAGGGTCCTTCGACGAGCTCCAGCCGGCCGGCCTCTATCTTCGAAAAGTCGAGAATCTGATCGATGAGATTGACGAGCGCGGCGCCGGAGACGCGGATCGCCTCGACGTAGCTCGCTGGCTCCGGATCGAGCCCCGCGTCGCGCAATAAATCGGCCATGCCGAGGATGCCGTGCAACGGGGTTCGGATTTCGTGGCTCATCGTGGCGAGGAAACGCGACTTGGCCTCGCTCGCCGCCGCGGCCCGATCGCGTTCGGCGGCGGCTTCCTTGAGCCGCCAGACCTCGTCGCGCAGCGCTTCGTTAGCGGCCTCGACCGCGAGGGCGCGGCTTTCCCAACTGCGGCGCCGGCGAATCAGTTCGATCACCAGCGCGAGCGCCAGCGCGAGGATCGGCCCCGCCTGCAGGGCCAATTGCCGCGCTTCGAACGGAAGCTGGGGGAAGTCGAAGTCAAACATTCGCGGCGTCTCGCAACCGGCATGATCGCCATTGTCTGATTATCTAGCTGTACGGTTGAAAAACCCTTATCTTCCCGGCCTCGAATTCATATCCTCGCGTTACGCCGCCGCTGCGGCGCTGCGGTCGCCGCGGCCCCGGTAGCTCAGCGCTTCCGCGATGTGGACGCGGGCGACGTCGTCGGCGGCTTCGAGATCGGCGAGGGTACGCGCGAGCTTGAGCACGCGGTGGAAGCCGCGCGCAGAAAGGCGCATCCTTTCAGCGGCGTCGCGCAAAAGCGTAGAAGCGCCGGCATCCAGCGCGGTGATGGTTTCGAGCACGCTCGCCGGCGCCGCGGCGTTGCACGCCACCGCCGGAAGACCGAGTTCGCGGAACCGCTCGCGCTGAAGCTCGCGCGCCGCGGCGACACGATCGGCGACCTCGGCCGACCCTTCAGTCGGCGCGGGGCGCAGCAGGTCCGCAGCCGTGACGGCGGGCACATCGATCATGAGGTCGAAGCGGTCGATGAGCGGCCCGGACAGTCGGCTCTGATATTGCGCGGCGCACCGTGCGTTGGACCCTCGCGCGCAGGCGTAGCCGGGCTCGTCCGCGTAGCCGCAGCGGCATGGATTCATCGCCGCCACGAGCTGGAACTTCGCGGGATAGACCACCCGACTGTTCGCACGGGCAATGGCGACCTCGCCGGTCTCCAGCGGCTGACGCAAGCTGTCGAGCGCTTGCGGATTGAACTCCGGCAATTCGTCGAGGAACAGCACCCCGTGGTGGGCGAGCGAGATTTCGCCGGGCTTGGCGTGCGACCCGCCTCCGACCAGCGCCGCCATCGACGCCGAATGATGGGGCGCGCGAAACGGCCTGCGATCGGTGAGCGCGCCACCGGCGAGCTTGCCGGCGACCGAATGCACCATCGACACTTCCAGCAACTCGCGCGGCGTCAATGGCGGCAGGATCGAAGGCAGACGCTGCGCCAGCATCGACTTGCCGGCGCCGGGCGCGCCGCTCATCAGCAGGTTGTGCCCTCCCGCCGCGGCGACTTCGAGCGCCCGTTTCGCGCTTTCCTGCCCCTTGATGTCGCGAAGGTCCGGCAGATTGGCGGCCGGCGCTCGGAGACCCGGCGCCGGCCGCGTCAGCACTTGCAGGCCGCGAAAATGGTTGGCGAGCTGGATCAGCGAACGGGGCGCGAGAATGTCGAGATCCGCAGAGGCCCAGGCCGCCTCGGGACCGCACTCGGCCGGGCAGATAAGGCCGAGATTGCGTGCATTGGCCGCGATCGCCGCCGGCAGCACGCCAGCGACCGCGCTCACCGCGCCGTCGAGCGCGAGCTCGCCGATGACGGCGTAGCCCTCGAGCGCATCGTGGGGAATAGCGCCGATCGCTGCCATCACTCCGAGCGCGATGGGCAGATCGTAATGACTGCCCTCCTTCGGCATGTCGGCGGGCGCGAGGTTGACGGTAATGCGCTTGGCCGGCAGCGCCAGGCCCGAGGCGATGAGCGCCGCGCGCACCCTCTCACGCGATTCCGCGACCGCCTTGTCGCCGAGCCCAACGACCGTGAAGGCGACCGTGCCGCCCGAAATCTGCACCTGCACGTCGACCGGCCGGGCCTCGACGCCCTCGAATGCCAACGTGGATACGCGCGCCACCATCTCTGCCTCCCCTCAGGCCGGGACGGACAGAACATATGCAGAACAATTGCCGGTTGGCAAGGGGGCAGGAAGCCGCAGGCGATCTCGAGCCGTCAGTTGCGCAGCACGACGCAGGCGCCGCCGACGCGTAAAATCTTCACGCACAGCGCTTCGCCGGCGGTGCGCGTCGCCGCCGGCGCGCGCACGCGATAGAACGGACTGAAGCCGCGGCTCCACAGGCGACCGCCGAGCACCATCGGTTGAATGTTGCCGAGGATGCCGGCGTAAAGCGATCGGGCTCGCTGATAGGCGGCGAGCGCGGCCGCTTTGGAGAAGCTGCCGGAGATCTGGACGCCCCACGGCGCGGTCAACGCGGACATCGCGGCCGCGCCGGGCGTGTATAGGCGAACGACGGCGACCTCCTGGGAGCAGGACGTCTTGGCAAAGACCGTGTCGCCCGCCTTGTCGGCCGCGGCGCCGGGGGTCCAATCCTCGACGAGGCGACCGGTAACGGCCAAGACGTAGTCGCGCGTCTCCCAGGGCAGGCCGCCGGCGCCCGCGAGCCATTTGGAGACCCGCGCCGGGCCGGCGTTATAGGCCGCCGCGGCAAGCCCGAGATTGCCGAACTGGCCCTCGAGGGCGGCCAGGAGTTGGGCGGCCTTGGGGATGGCCTGTTCCGGATCGTAAGGGTTGGCGAGCCCCCGCTCGGCCGCCGTGCCGGGCATGAATTGCGCGATGCCTTGCGCCCCGGCCGGGCTGGTGACATCGGGTCGAAAGCTGCTCTCGCGCCAAACCAGCCTGGTCAGAAAAGAGACGGGAAGGTTTTGGGCCTTGGCCGCCGTCTCGATCAAGGCGCAGATCGGGACAGCGGCGGGCTGGTCCGCGGCGGCGCGATACTGCGCCGCGGCGGGCGCGCCGAAGCCGAAAAGCATGGCGGCGGCCGTGACAGCCGATGTTGTCCGCATGGTCCGTCCCCGATGCCGAAACTCGATGAAAAGGAACCGATCATCGCCTCGACCGAAACGCGAAGCGCGCCCGCGCCTTTGCGCTTGAAACGTCGAGCGCGACGAGTCGCGCTCGAAAAGAAAGGGTATAAGTGCGTCCATCGCAACCGTCGCCGATTTTTACGACGCGAATTTGTCACGCGGCCTTTCGCCTGTCGCAGTAATTCTCGTAATTCCGGCTCGCTGCATATCAATGGGTCGCAGGCGCGCCGGGAGGGTGTTCACGAGTCGCTTCAGAGCTCGGAGGTTGCCCCTGTAGGCCCCTCCCGCCTAGGAGGCGGGGGACGGCGCCCCACCTGATCCTTCGCGTACAATCAGATCACGGCAACAGGATGCGTCAACATGCAAAACACCCGCTAGCGGGCCGCCCCGGATCTCAACCTCGTCCTCGAAATGCCAAACGTCGCTCGCGGAGAGTCCCAAGTTGAGATAGAATTAACCATTGTGGTAGCAAACCCTTGGCGGAAAAGGTCAAAGGGGCCCGCCATTAGCGAGGTTTGTTGCAAGCGCTGCGGCGCTGTGGACCATGTGAAAATGGAATCGTGCGTGGCCTTCGACGCTATCGTCGCCTTTCGTGCGGTTGCAATTTCACCATGCCGCCGCCGCGTGGCAAGCCGCCGGCGATGGAGGCTCTGGCCTTGCTTGTGCGCCAGGTAAGCTGGCGCTGTCTCGCCGGTGGAAGTCCAGGGCAATCGGGTGAAGAAGTTCGTGACAAACGGGCATTGGCCGAAAAAGCCCTCCCACTGGCCGAAGAAAACCTTTTCGTTTTCGATCCGCGGCGCCAGTGATGACTCGGATTGGCCTGCCGCGAAGCTTGGGCCAATGGAAGGGGAGGTTGAAATGTCCGAGGAGTCGCCAGCCCGCGAAGCGATGGAATATGACGTGGTCATCGTCGGGGCAGGGCCCGCCGGTCTCGCGGCCGCCATTCGTCTGAAGCAACTCGATCCGGATCGGTCGGTCGTCGTTCTCGAGAAGGGGTCGGAAGTCGGCGCGCACATTCTTTCCGGCGCCGTCATCGACCCTATCGGTCTCGATCGTTTGACGCCCGACTGGCGCGAGGACCCGGAAGCGCCGCTGACGACAAAGGTCGTGGACGACCAGTTCCTTTATCTGACCAGCAAGGGTGGCGTTCGGCTGCCGAATTGGCCGATGCCGCGGTTGATGTCGAACCACGGCAAGTTCATCGGTTCGCTCGGTCTCATCGTGCGCTGGCTCGGCAAGCGGGCAGAGGCGCTCGGCGTCGAGATCTATCCGGGGTTCGCCGGGACCGAGGTTCTCTACGGCGAGCGCGGCGAGACGCTCGGCGTCGCGACCGGCGACATGGGCGTCGGCCGCGATGGCGTCCCGAAGCCCAGCTTCACGCGCGGCATGGAGTTGCGCGGCAAATACACGCTGCTTGCCGAAGGCGCGCGCGGCTCGCTCACCAAACAGATCGTCGCGCGCTATCGTCTGGACGAGGGTCGTGACCCGCAGAAATATGGGCTCGGCGTGAAGGAGCTGTGGAAAGTCGACGCCTCCAAGTTCGAGCCGGGCCTGGTGCGGCATTCGTTCGGTTGGCCGCTGGGCTCGAATGCGAGCGGCGGCTCGTTCATCTACCACTACGGCGAGAATCTGGTTGCAGCGGGGCTCGTCGTGCACCTCAACTACAAGAATCCGAACCTATCGCCGTTCGAGGAATTCCAGCGCTTCAAGACGCATCCGCTCGTCGTTGGCGCCTTCGCCGGCGGCAAGCGCATTGCCTATGGCGCGCGCGCGATCAGTTCGGGCGGCTGGCAGTCCGTGCCGAAACTCTGCTTCGCGGGAGGGGCGCTCGTCGGCTGCGCGGCGGGGCTGCTGAATTTCGCTCGCATCAAGGGCACCCATAACGCGATCCTGTCCGGCATGCTGGCGGCCGAGTCGGTTCATCGCGCGCTGGCGCAGGGGCGCGCGCATGACGAATTGACCGACTACGAGAACGGCTGGCGGAGTTCGGACGTCGGCCGCGACTTGAAGAAAGTGAGAAACGTCAAGCCGCTGTGGACCCGTCTCGGCCTCGTAGCGGGCGTCTCGCTCGGCGGCTTCGACATGTGGACGAACGAACTGATGGGCGTGTCGCTGTTAGGGACGCTGAAACACGGCAAACGCGACTGCGATGTGCTCGAGCCGATCGCCAACGCCAAGCCGATCGCCTATCCGAAGCCCGACGGCAAAGTTACCTTCGACCGGCTCTCCTCGGTGTTCCTCTCCAACACCAATCACGAAGAGGACCAGCCGATCCACCTTCGCCTGCGCGACCCCGACGTCCCGATCCGCGACAATCTGCCGAAATACGGCGAGCCGGCGAGCCTCTATTGCCCCGCGGGGGTCTATGAGGTCGTCTACGAGGACGAGGCGAAGAAGTCGAACCCGCGCTTCGTCATCAACGCGCAGAACTGCGTGCACTGCAAGACCTGCGACATCAAGGATCCGGCGCAGAACATCGACTGGACTCCGCCCGAGGGCGGCGGGGGACCGAACTACGAGATGATGTGAGGGAGCGCTGAACGCCACGCTTTGCGACGACGCCGGGCTCGAGCTTCTCCCGAGACTGCGCTATGTGACTTTGCCGGGATCGCCGCGGTCGGCGACCGCCGCGTCGCGAGCCGCAGTCGCGGACGGCAAGCGCAGCGACACGTGGACGACGGACCCTTCCGACTTCGTCGTCATCTCGAGGCCGCTGTGGGCGAACACCTCGAGCATGGAGGCATTTTCGGCGAGGACTTCCGCGACGAATTGTTCGAGGCCGGCGCCCAGCGCAATCTCCGTCAGTGAGCGCATCATGGCGGAGCCGAGGCCCTCGCCCTGAAAGTCATCGTCGACGGTGAAGGCGATCTCGGCCTGTCCGGGCCGGACGAGCATGTAGCGGGCCACGCCGACGATCCTCGGCGCGCCGCCATCTCGCGTCACTGCCACGAGCGCGACGTGATTGACGAAATCAATGTTGATAAAGAACTCGATCTCCTGTTCGGTCGGGTCGTGCTTCACGGCGAAGAAGCGATGATACAGCGTGCCCGCGCTCACATGCCTGAACGCGGCGAGCCAGGCGTCCCGGTCGCTCGGCCGCTCGGCACGGATCTCGACTTCCTGACCGTCGCGCAAGGTCGCCAAAACCCGATAGTCCGAGGCTTTCGTCATGGGTCCGTGTCCCGACGCGCGGCGCCGGCGCTCCCGCCCAATGGGGTCGGCCGGATGGCAGCCGCCGGCAATCCGACGACGGCATCATGGCTCGGCGTCGCCCTGGTTTCCAGCGTAATATCGTCACCGCGGAGAACGGCTGGCGGGCCGTTCCATACGAGCCAGTCTTTCGCGGCTCGAAGTGGGCGCGAACGTCCGGATCAGAAGTCCACGCGATCGCCCCCCTTCAACTGCAGGATCGCCCGCGCTTCGTCCGGCGTTGCGATTTCGAGCCCGAATTCTTCGACGAGGCGGCGCGCCCTGGCGACCTGCTCGGCGTTCGACCGCGCGAGCCGGCCCGGCCCGAGCCACAGCGAATCCTCGAGACCCACGCGAACTTTGCCGCCGAGCGCGAGCGCCTGCGCGGCGGCCGGCATCTGGTTGCGGCCGGCGCCGAGGACCGACCAGCGATAATCTGCGCCGAACAGCCGGTCCACTGTTCGGCGCATGTGCATGACGTCCTCGGGATGCGCGCCGATGCCGCGGCCCAGATAAAGCACGGCTCCAGGTGTTCTCAGGTGTCGACCTCGCCCATGTCGCCCTCCGGGTTCCACATCGCGGCGCAGGCGGCTTCGCCATCCTTCGCGTAGGCCGCGCCGGTCCCCTGGCACGACAATTCGAAGTTGGCGAAGGCGGAGGGTTGGCCGAAGTGGTTGATGCCGCCCCCTTGCCGCAGGTTCCAGGCGCCGGGGTGGGAGGCCGAGACCTCTTCGAGGTATCCGCGCGCGCTCAAAGCGTCCTGGCGGACGCACAATGAGGCGCTTACGCGCTGACCACGCTCGTCCTTCGACAAGCTCAGGATGAGTTGTCATGCGCTTCGCGCACCTCGATGCATGAAACGCGACCAATTGTAGCCGCGGGCGTTGACCGCGGCTGCCGGGGTCGGCGCCCCCGGCTACAAGGTTCCTTTTCAGGAGAGGGCCGTGGGCTACACTATCGCGCCGCCGGCGGCATCGGCGGCCGACCCAGCCAGAGCTGGCCAACATAAATACGGAGCAGGCGCGCGGCAAGGTCGCGAGACGCCGCGGCCGCGGCGACAGGACGCCGTTGCGGTCGCGCCTCCGCTCGGCGGAATCAAACGGCGGGCCTTTCGCAGCGCGTGCGATTGTGAGACGATGAGGCGCTCGCTTTCTCGGAGCCCCGGTCATGACCGAGCCGGTCCCGTCGCCAACCTGCACCGTGCTGAAGGCCGGCGAACCCTTCGTCGGCCGCCAGGGTTTTACCTACGCCCCAGCGATCTCGGCCGCGACCGTGGGCGCGTTGGCGCTGCACATGCAGATGCTGACCATGCCGCCGGGCGCGCGCGCCAAGGCGCACAAGCACGAGAACCACGAAACGGCGATCTATGTGCTGAGCGGGATCAGCGGCACGTATTACGGCGAAAGGCTCGAACATCACGTCGTCGCCCGCGCCGGCGATTTCCTTTACGTTCCCGCCGGACTGCCGCATCTCCCCTACAATCTGAGCGCGAACGAGCCCTGCGTCGCCATCGTCGTCCGCACCGATGCGAACGATCAGGAGAGCGTGGTCATGCTGCCGGAGCTCGACGGCCTGCATCCGGCGTGAGGGTGCGCGCCCGTTCCGGCGCCGAACGCCGCAGCGTTGACGAGAAGTACATGTTGTCCGGCTAGACGCCTCGAGCAATCCTTCCCGGCCTGGGCGCGAAAGGGGGGATACCGGTCCTCGGTCACATCGGGCACGGACAACGGAGGTTTTCATGCGACCGGAAATGACGACCACGGCGTTCGAACTGCCCGGCTGCCGCATCGAGCGCAACATCGGCGTCGTGCGCGGCATCGTCGTGCGCTCGCGCTCGATCGTCGGCAATTTCGCCGGCGCCTTGCAGACATTGTTCGGCGGCAACATCACCATCTACACCAATCTGTGCGAGCGCGCCCGCGGCGACGCCTTTCGCATGATGTGCGAGCACGCCGAGGCCAACGGCGCCAACGCGGTGATCGCCATCCGCTACGACGCGACGGAGATCATGAGCGGCGTCACCGAGGTGATCTGCTACGGAACCGCGGTCGAGGTGGTAAGGATATCGGCATGAAAATCCTCGCCTTCGCGCTGTTCGTGATCGGCGCGGTGATCGTGCTCGCCCAGATCTGGCTGCAGCCCTTCGCGCACGAGACCTTCGTCAAGCTCATCGCCACCGACGCGATCCTCCTCGCCCTCGTCGGCGGCTCAGCGTTTTTCGCCCGCGAGCGGCGCGAGAGCGAACGGCTCGACCGCGACAAGAAGCTCGACTGAGCGCGGTCAGAACTGCAGCTCCTCGAGCGTCGTCAACACCGTCTTCGGCGCGACGCCGGGCGCATGGGTCATGTGCCAGGCGACATATTTTTCGCCCCAAGGGTCGGTCGACGACATGCCGTCGACCGGCAGCACGACGTTCAGGCCGAGATGGATCGCGGCGATCGACGCCGTCATCAGCACCGCGCCTTCGGAGGCGGCGCCGGTGACGATGACCCGCTTTATCCCCTTGCCCGCGAGCAGTTCCTCGAGGTTGGTGTGAAAGAACTTGTCGGGCCCTGATTTGACGATCGCCTCGCCCGGCGCCGGCGCCACCTCGGCGCGGATGTCCTCAGGCGTCGTATTGGACGTCACGCTGTAGGCGACGAACACCCCCTTTGCCCGCGCCTTGTCGAGCACGGCGCGCAGGCGAGGCAGCGAAGCGAGGCAGCGCGGCCTCGTCGTCTTGTTGCAGGGGCCGCTGCCGGCGGCGTCCGAGCCAACGAAATCGAGCAGCAGCAGCGCGTCGGTCTTGGGATCGACGACCACCGGCGCCACTTTCGGCGCCGGCGGCGCTTTGATGGTCGCCCAGTCGTCGATGATCGTCTGCGGTTTCGCCGACGCCGACAGGGACATGGCTGCGGCGAGCGCCGCCGCCCAGATCGCCGATTTCATCGCGAGTCCTCCGCGCTTCTTCCCGCTATCGAAAAGGAACATGGCCAAATGCGCCGCCGCGCGCAAGACGGCGCCTCGCATGCGGCGTCTCGTCCGCTCGCCCGTCTTGATCTCGAAGGCATACGCCGTCATTCTGCGGCGTCGGGAATAGGTGGGGCCCGTTTTCGTGAGCGCGCCGGTTTTCATCAGCCACTCGTCGAAGGATCGCGCGCGGGTCGCGGCGTCCTCCCGAACATCATTTTCGTAGCGAAATCCGAAGACGAGCGCATGCGCTTCCCTTTTTCTCGGCGAAAGCCGTCAGCCAAGTCCGCGCCGCCGCCGCCGAATGCCGCAGCGCGCGCGCGTTTGGCGATCGAGTGCGCGATGAACACCGACGTCGGACGGGTGCGAAAATCGAACCAGGATGCCGTGCTCCACTTCGCGCTTTCCGATGAGGACGGGCAGCCAGGCTGTTACGCGGCTGTGGTCGCCGATGGCATGGGAGGGCATGCCGCCGGCGAGATCGCCAGCCGGATCGCCGTCGACACCCTGCGACGCGTCCTGACCACGAATTCCGCAGGTCCGGCGGCGCGCCTGGCGAAGTCGTTCGCAGAGGCCAACCAGGCCATTCTCGATTATGCGGCCGAGCACCCGGAAACCGAAGGCATGGGGACGACATGCACGGCCGTCGTGATATGCGCGAACGAGCTCTGGCTCGCGCATGTCGGAGACAGCCGCGCCTATTTGCTGCGCGACGGCGATCTGTGGCAAATCTCCGAAGATCACAGCCTTCACGCCCAACTCATTCGCGACGGCATGATGACAGAGGAAGAGGCGGCGACGACCAGCGGCGGCAACCTGTTGCTGCAGGCCATGGGGTCGCGACGCGAATTCTCGCCCATGACGCCCGACGCGGGCGTGCCGCTGCGCGCCAACGACTGCATCCTCATGTGCTCGGACGGTCTATACAACCATGTCGGTCGCACCCGGATGGCGGAAATCCTGCAAGACAGCACGCCTCGGGAGGCATGCCGGCGGCTGATCGACGCGGCGAATCTCGCCGGCGGCTCCGACAACATCTCCGCTGGCGTTCTGAGGCTATCGGACCAGGAAACGGAAAAGGCGCAACCCCACTCGGCCACCAAACAAGACATTCCCGTTGCGCCCCTCGAACAGTGAGCGCGTCGCGCTGAGGCTAGAGAGAGCAATTGCATGACCGAAGATACTATGATTGGCCACTACAAGGTCCTCGAAACGCTGGGGACCGGCGCCATGGGCACCGTGCAGATCGCCGTCGACACCTACATCGACCGCCCTGTCGCGATAAAGTCCTTGCGCGCCGATTTCCTCCGCGACCCGGAATTCGTTTCGCGGTTCAGGGGGGAAGCGAAGAGTCTGGCGCTGCTCAATCATCCCAACATCGCCGCCCTCTACACTCCGGTGTTCGAAGCCGGACAGTTGCATCTCGTCATGGAACTGGTGAAAGGAAAGTCTCTCGAACAAATCCTTCAGGAGCGCGGCAAGCCGCTTCCCGTCAAAGAGACGCTCGCCATTGCGGCCCAAGCCTGCGACGGGTTGGCCTACGCGCACGAAATGGGCGTCGTCCACCGCGACGTGAAGCCGTCGAACCTGATGATCGGCAACGACGGCCGGCTGAAAATCATGGACTTCGGCATCGCGCGCGTGCAAGGCAGCGTGCGGCTGACGCGCTCGGGAACGGCGGTCGGGACCCCGCTCTACATGTCGCCCGAACAATGCCGCGGCGGCGAGGGCGACGAACGCAGCGACATCTATTCGCTGGGCGTCGTACTTTACGAAATGCTCGCCGGCGCGCCGCCGTTCAGCGCCCCGAGCGAATACGAATTGATTCAAGCGCAGATCACGCAGGTTCCGCCTTCCCTGGTGCCGCGGGCGCCCGGCGTTTCGCCAAATCTCGAGTCCGCGATCATGATCGCTTTGGCGAAGAAGCCGGACCAGCGTTATCCGTCGATGAAGGCGTTCAGCGACGCGCTCGGCGCAACGCCGCTCAGAGCGGACGCTACGACCGTCATCCAGAGCGCGACGCATCTCCTCGAGATCGATTCGGGGGGCGACAGCCGCGCGCAACCCAGCGCCAAGACGCTCGACGTCGCGCTCAGCCGAACCAACGCCGTCATCCGATCGATCCGGCGCCGGGGATTCGGGTTGACGGCCGTCTTGAGCCTCGCGGTCCTGGCGCTGGCGGCGTCTCAAATCGTGATGTGGCTCAACCGTTCGGCTCCGATCGTGGAGCCTTCGGCGCCGACCCCGGCTCCCATTGCTGTCGCATCGACCGAACCGGAACCGGCGCCGCATCCGGCCGTGGCGCCGGCGCCGAGTCCGACGATCGCCATCGAGGCGGCAAAGCCCGTTGCGACCCCCGCCCAGGACCCCGCGGCGGACCTGCGCGCGCTCATCCATGACGACCGCAGCGCTCGCCTCAAAGCTGCGGACTTCGAATACCTGACCAGCGCGGTCAAGCTCCAGGCCTTGGAAAAGGCGCGCGCACTCGCCGACGCGGGCGTGGCCGAAGGTCAATTCGCGCTCGGCATGCTGTTGCTGTCGACGCCGGACCATATCGACATCAACGGCGCGTTCACCGCCCTTGCCAAGGCGGCGGAGCAGAATTATCCGGACGCCGAGGTCAATCTGGCCGTCATGTATCAGCGCAAGAACTTCCTGCCTTCCGGTCAGGATCTCGCCGCGGCAAGACTGTGGTTTTCCAAAGCGGCCGAGCAGGGAGAAGCCAAGGCCCGTTACTGGCTCGGCTGCTACACGCAATTCGGCTGGGGCGGCGCGGATGCCGACGCCGCCAAGGCTGCAGACCTCTTCAACGCCGCGCTATCGGACGGCTTCGCGCCGGCGCGCGGCGCGCTGCAGGCGCTCGACAAAGGGACCCCTTCCGAGTCCCCCTGCATGCAGTGAGCCGCCGGCGCCGTCGGGCCTCAGAAGAAGCTGCCCTCGCCCGGGCCCTTCGGGCTCGACGGAGGCGCCTTGCCAGCCCCGGAGTCCGTGACCGGGACCACCGGCGCCGGAGGCGCCACGGCTTGCGGGGAAGCCGGCGCGCCCGCCGACGGCGCCGCGGAACTGGGCGGCGGCGCTACCGTCGCTGCGGGCGGCGTCAGAGCGGCCGTCGTCGGGGCGGAGGATGACGGCGAACTCGGCGCAGCTGGCGGCTTCGCGGGCTCTTCACCGGCCGATGGCAGAAGCGGTCTCGGCAGGCTCGGCGACGGCGGCGCCGAGTTCGCTGTGGCAGGCACATACTCGACTCTCGGCGCCACGGGGACCGTCGACGCCGGCGCCGCGGCCTCGGCGGTATGAGCCGGAACTGGCGCCGTCTCGCGCGGGGGGCTGCGGACGGCAGGCGCCGCCGGGTAATGTTTGGCGACCCTCGGCGGCGGCGGCGTGTGCTGCCGGTAAACGGGCCGCCTTGCCCTCATGCCGTGCGCAAGCTGGTCCAGGATCGCATTGCCCGCGCCGAGAAACAGGAACGGGACCGGATTGCGAAACTGGGCGTAGGCTTGCCCGGTCGGGACCGAGGCGATCGCGGCCGCCATCATGGAGGTGAATATCGCCGTGCGCGCCTTGGCGACGAGCGGCGTGTGCCGGCGCACGGCCTCAATTGGCTTCGAGTATCGCATGTTGCACTCCTTCGAGATCGAGAATCCATGCAACCCGTTGTATCACACCCACGACACGTTTATCACTGTTGCGATTTCAACAGCTCCATTCCATATTGAATCGGGACGACGCCTGTGCTCCGCGCGTTTCCGCTGGTGATGCTGTACGAGAATAGCCCCAGGACTTTACCGTTGGAGTCGAACACCGGACCGCCGCTATTTCCGGCGCCAGTACTGTTGATAGTCAATTGAAATATATTTCCGTATTCGCTGTACATTGTAACCCCATCCTTCGACGCAATGTTATTAGCGACTAGCGCAACTATGCCCTCCGTGAC
>JBKQKS010000209.1:0-10199 GCA_052147395.1 Roseiarcus sp. | reverse complement strand
GAGCATAGGCCCGGACCGTAAATGGTTCGGTAGATCGCCGCGATGGAATCGCGCTCGGCGCGGCTCGAGACCTGGGGCGCGCCGTCCGAGGCCGGCGGCCGCGGATCGGCCTCCGCGAGCGTTTCGGCCGCCGGCGCCTCATCGTCGATCGGCAGGGTCGCCACGTCCTCCAGATCGGGCGGAAGCGACCGAAGTTGCGCCCATCTCGACGAGCGCTCGCCTTCGCGGTGCGCCGCAGCCCCTCTCAGAAGCCTCGCTACGACCACCAAGCCAACGCCAACGAAAAGCAACGGCCCGAGGGAAGCGCTCATGGTTGGCCCCGACGCGAAGAGGATACGGACAGCAGCCCGTTCCTTGCCGCTACCCTTATCATCGCGGCGTCCGCCGGCAAAGACGAATTGGAGCTGGGCGCCGGCCGCGAAACTCGCAACCCGGAAAAGACGGCGCGCGCAAACCGGCAGATAGACTCAGACGCGGTTCGCCTCGCCGAGCGTCTTCTCGAGAATCACGAAGGTCGGCCGTTCGAGCCCGGCGTGCGATCCGAATCCGACCTCGACGTAGCCGAGCCGCGCGAACAGACGGCGGTTGAGCGGCAGCTCGAGCCGCGCCCTGAGCCGCATCTTCGCGTAGCCGCGCTGCCCCGCTTCGACTTCGGCGCGCTCGATGAGCCGTGCCGCGAGCCCCCGCCCGCGCCGCGACGGCAGCACCGCGAGCCGGCCGAGATAGAGCGCATCGCCATCGAGCGCATAGAGCACGAGGCCGACGAGATCGCCGTGATCGCTGGCGCCGAATCCGCCCCCCTCCGTGAGCTTCAGCGCGACGACCTCGCGGCTCTCCTTCAGCGCCGAAGTCGGCGGGATCGTCTCCAAGCCCTGCTCGGCGAAGGCGCGGCGGATCAGCGAAGCGGCGCGCCCGGCATCGCCGAGGGTGAGAGGCAACAGTTCGATCATTTCGTCCGCCCGAAGTAGAGCTCGAGAACGCGGGCGTAAATCAGCGCGAGAGCCTCGATGTCGGCGACCTCGGCGTGCTCGTCGACGCCGTGCATCGACTGGCCGACGAGGCCGAGTTCGATGACCGGGCAGGCGTTCTTGATGAAGCGCGCGTCCGAGGTGCCGCCGCTGGTCGAAAGCTTGGTCACGCGTCCGGTGACGTCGTGGATCGCGCGCTGGACGAGATCGGTGAAGGCGCCTGGCGCCGTGACGAAGGCGACGGCGTTGGTCGGCTCGAAGGTCAGCGCGTAAGAGCCCTCGGCGAGCGCGGCGGCGAGACGGCGCGCGATCTCGGCGCTCAGCGTCTGCGGCGTCCACAGGTCGTTGAAGCGGATGTTGAACGCGACCCGCGCCTCGCCCGGAATCACGTTGGTCGCCGTGTTGCCGACATCGACCGAGATGACCTCGAGGTTGCTCGCGTCGAAATCCGGCGCGCCGGTGTCGAATGGCCGCCTCTGCAGCGCGTCGAGCGCGGTTGACAGCCGGCGCAGCGGATTGTCGGCGAGATGGGGATAGGCGACATGGCCCTGCCGGCCGAAAAGCGTGAGCCTCCCGGTGAGCGAGCCGCGCCGGCCGTGCTTCACGATATCGCCCAACGCCGCGACGCTGGTCGGCTCGCCGATGAGGCAATGATCGAAGCGTTCTCCGCGGGCCAAGGCCCAGTCGAGGAGCTTCACCGTGCCGTTGACCGCCGGGCCCTCTTCGTCGCCGGTGATGAGGAAGCCGATCGAACCTTCGAAGGGGCCGCGGGCGCAGAAATCCAGCGCCGCGGCGACGCTGGCGGCGACGCCGCCCTTCATGTCGCAGGCGCCGCGGCCATAGAGCTTGCCATCGACGACCTCGCCGGCGAACGGTTTTGAGCGCCATTTACCCGCATCGCCCACCGGCACGACGTCGGTATGGCCCGCGAACAGGAAATTCGGCGCCGCGCGCCCATAGCGTGCCCAAAGATTGAGAATGTCGGGATATCCGGGCTCCGAAAATCTCACGAGCTCGACCGCGAAGCCGGCCCGCGCCAGCAGCTCCGCCAGATAGGGCAGCGCCCCCCCGTCGGTGGGCGTCACCGAGGGAAAGCGCACGAGCGCGCGCGCAATCTCGAGCGCAGTCATTTGGGCAGCGGACATGAAAGGGTTCCGGTCGCGGCCAAAGAATTAACCGAGCGTGGCAGCCAAACGACGGGAATCCGGCGAGCGTAGGGCGGAGCCGCATCCGCGGCCCGATAACCGGCGCCAGCGGCAAAGGGCCGCCCATGGGGCCTTGCAGGGCGCAAAGCGTCCGTCGGATAGGCATCGAAGCTCGAGGCCATCCCAGTTGCGAAGAGTCTGGCGTCAACCGCCAGGGCGACAGACAACTGTTGCAGCAATTATGTAACTGCTTTAAATTTACGAAATGCAGTTACGGAGTCGCGCGATGCCGCAGGTCGGCCGGCGTCCCAAGAAAACCAGCTTCAACCTTCGCATCGATCCCGCGCTCGAGGCGGCCCTCGCAGCCGCGACGGCAGCCGAGGACAAACCGGCCGCCCAAGTGGTCCGCGACTTCATGCGGGCCTATGTGAAGCAGCGCGAGCGCCGGGCCTTCGAGAGCGAGGCCCGAAGGCAATCTCTGTTGCTTGCCGAAGCCGCCCGCGACCCAAACAGCGACGAGGCCGAGGTCATGCGGTGGATCGAAGGGGTCGCCGACGAGGAGGCCTGGGGCGAGTGAAACGGGGCGACATTGTCATTGCCTCGCCGCCCGGAGATTACGGCAAGCCGCGCCCGGCTGTCATCTTGCAGGCCGATGGTTTCGCGTTGGCGTCCCTCACCATCGCGCCTTTGACGAGCGAGCTCAGAGACGCGCTGTCGCGGCAATCCTCGTAACCGCGTCAACCCGACCCCGAACGTACTTTCTCATCGAGCCCGTTAGACCGGGTCCCGATCAAACCGACACTCCGTCATTGCGAGGAGCGCAGCGACGAAGCAATCCAGGGGCCGCGTGACGTCGGCTCTGGATTGCTTCGCTTACGCTCGCAATGACGGCGGCGATGCACATTGATCGGAAACCGCTCTAATCATCCAGTCCTTTTCCCGCGAGAATTTGCGCCGTGCATTTCTCGATCCGCGAAGTCCTGGTCCTGGATTGTTTCGGCGTCGAAAAGTATAACAGGTAGGCTCTTTGCCGTCCCGGAGTCAAAGCGTCGAACGCCGTCTTCAAGGTGGGCGTCTCGGCCAATTTGCTCTGCAACTCTTCCGGCATAAAGAACTCTGCGGTGTTCTTCAAACCCACTTTCAATCCGGCCTTTTCCGCTTCGATGGCCTCGTCGACATACGCCTTTATTACGGCCTCCAGCGCGATGATTTCCCGCACATTGACGAACCGAATCTGGCGTCCCGCCTGCACGTTCTCCGTTTGCCTCACGAGAACGCCGTGGGCGTCTTTCAACAAGACGCCTTTGAAAAACAGCAACGCGCAATATTCCTTGAACCCATGCATCAACACGACGTTGTCGTTCTCGAACGCGTAACAGGGAACGCCCCACTTCAATTCTTCGGTAAACGGGAAATCGAGCAGGATCGATCTCAGCTTCTCGAAGGCGTCGCGCCAGGATTCGGTTCTGGCCAGGAACGCGTCGACCTTGGGATTCCGCTTCCCCACCGCCATGAGCGCCGCCCTCGGTCGCCAACCCAAGCCGCTGCGTTCTTCAGCGCGGCCGCATCTCCCGGACCAGCGCCGCCCATTCCAGCACGACGTCGTAGATCGGCGGCTCGGTGTTGGAGAGCAGCGTCCACAGGCCCGGAATCTGGCTGCGCTTGAGCGACTTGACCAGAATGCGTCCGTCGGCGAGTCCGCAGACGCACATGCGGCCGACCAGATTGTCGGTCGGCGGATCGCGCACCTCGTCGTAGAACACCAGCCAATTGTCGAACAGCGCGCCGAGCGAATGGCCGCGGATCTGCACGGCGACCGTGGACGGGCTCGCCGTGTCCGGCGCTTCGACGTCGTCGAACGGTCCCTGCCCGTCGGCGTAATAATGGGCGATCGCCCCGGCGCCGACGTAACCGACCAACGGCACCCGGCCCACCGGATGCGTCGGACGCCCGCCGCCGACCAGCCGCGGCGGTTCGACGCCGAGATAATCGGCGATGACCGGAATCTCTTCGGCGCGCAGCCGTCGCGTGCCGTTGAGCAGATCGGTCACCGCCGATGGCGAGCGTCCCAGCGCCTTGGCGAGGCCGCTGCGCGTTTTGCGGGTTTCCTTGAGGCCCTGGCGGATCCAATCGACGGTCATGATTCATCATATTCTGCTTTTCAGAACCTTTGCAATCATGAAAATCAGAAAAAGAATTGACGTAAGGGCACTCCCGGCCCAGGATGAGAACATAACATGAACATTATGGGAAATGACAGCCCCGGACGGCCTCGAGCCTCGGGGATCGGGGAGATTGTTGCTCATGACTGGAGAACCGAAGCGTCCGCGCGACGCCAGCGACACCCGGAGACAGCGCGCGATCCGCGCCTGCCGGCGACATCTCAAGGATCTGCGCGACGCTCACGGCCGCCCGCCGCCGGATGTCGTCGTCCGGAGCCGCGGCCTGCCGGCGCGCATCGCGCCCGCCGAGGTCGGCTCCTATTGCACTTCCCCCGCCGAACTCTGTGCGGAGATCGTCAAATGCCCCTGAAAACCAGAAAGCGCCGCCTCGCTGCCGACCCTGCCGACGCCGAACGCGTCGACGCCACGCCAGAGCGGCTGCTGCGGGCCGAGGAGGCCGGCCAGAAGAGCGAGCGCACCAAGGAGCGGCTGCGGCGGATTCTCGATCCGTTCGACGTGATGCGCTCGACGCGCGCGCTCGCCCCGCACGACCCCAAGCTCAACGACCTGCGCTGGCTCATCGGCGAGGCGCTGCGCCGCCTGCACAACCGGGCGCGGCTCGACAATCTGCGCGCCGTGCAGCCCGATACGATCGGCGCGACCGGCTTCGGGCCGCGCCCCGGCCTGCCGTCGAGCGAGATCGCGCTGATCGCCCGCGACAAGATGCGCGCCGTGGAAGAGAAGGTCGGGCCCGCCGCCTGGCCGATTGTTCTGCGGATCGTCATCGAAGGCGCCGGCGTGCGCGACTGCCGCGGCTTCATCCCGGAAATCGTCACCCCGTGGCGCGCCGACGCCGTCGTCACCGACCGCCTGCGCGTCGCCCTCGACATGATGGGCGGGATCGTGGGCGTGACGAGCGAGAAAAAGTGACGAGCGCGCTCCCGCCGCAATCCGTTCAGCGTAAATTCATCCCGGATGTGTTGTTATTGGTTTGTCACTCATCAGGGAGGACAAAATGCTACCCCGAGTTACCAAGATCGGTTTGGCGGCGGCTGTGGTCGGCGCTGCGATGCTCGTGATGTCCGCGGCCCCCGCCTCGGCGTTTACGCTGTCCTCGTCCTCGCCCGCGGCTTCGGTCGCCGGCGCCGACATCCAACACGTCTGGTGGAACCACTGGCATCACTGGCACCACGGCCCCGGTTGGGGTCCGGGTTGGGGCTGGCATCACCATCGCCATTGCTGGGTTGGCCGGTGGGGCCACGTGCACTGCGGCTGGTGATGAGCTCGTAGAAATTCGCCCGGCGCGAGAGCGCCGGGCGTGACCATTCAGCCCTGCAGCTTCGCCAGCAGCGCCTCGGAAATCTCGAAATTCGCGGTGACGTTCTGCACGTCGTCGTTTTCTTCCAGCGTGTTGATCAGCTTGAGAATCTTTTCGCCGGCCTCGTCGTCGACCGCGATCGTGTTCTGCGGCCGCCAGACGAGCGAAGCTTTCTTCGGCTCGCCGAACTTCGCCTCCAGAGCCTTTTCCGCCTCGCGCAGAGCCTCGACCGAGGTGACGACTTCGTGTTCCTCGGGAGTGGAGGCGACATCGTCGGCGCCGGCCTCGATCGCCGCCTCCAGCATCGCCTCGTCGTCGGCGACCGCGAGGTCGTAGACGATGACGCCGACGCGATCGAACATGAACGAAACGGCGCCGGTTTCGGCGAGCGACCCGCCGGCTTTGGTGAAATAGGAGCGCACTTCGCCCGCGGTGCGGTTGCGATTGTCGGTCAGCGCCTCGACGATGACGGCGACGCCGCCCGGCGCATAGCCCTCGTAGCGCACCTCGTCGTAGGTCTCGGTGTCGCCGGCCGAGGCCTTCTTGATCGCACGCTCGATGTTGTCTTTCGGCATGTTTTCCGCGCGCGCGGCGAGCACCGCGAGCCTCAGGCGCGGGTTCATCCCCGGATCGGGCGCGCCCATTTTCGCCGCCACCGTGATTTCGCGCGCCAGCTTGGAGAACAGCTTGGAACGGATCGCGTCCTGCTTGCCCTTCTTGTGCATGATGTTCTTGAACTGACTGTGACCCGCCATGCCTCGCGCCCCGAACGAACTGCACGGCGGTGGCGCCGCGCGCTTTGATAAAAATTCGGCCGGCTCTATACGACCTGAAACCCGATTAGGGAAGGCGGCGGCCGCCGTCCATGAAGGAGAATCGCCCGTGACCTACATCCCCGCCCCCCGACGCTACGACGCGATGGCCTATCGCCGCTCGGGCCGCAGCGGCCTGAAGCTGCCGGCGATCTCGCTCGGCCTCTGGCACAATTTCGGCGACACGACGCCTGACGAGGCGAAGCGCGCGATCCTGCGCCAGGCCTTCGATCTCGGCATCACCCATTTCGACCTCGCCAACAATTATGGACCCCCGCCCGGCAGCGCCGAGACCGCCTTCGGCCGCCTCTTGCGCGCGGATTTCGCCGACCGCCGCGACGAACTCGTCATCTCCACCAAGGCCGGATACGACATGTGGCCAGGGCCCTACGGCGAATGGGGAAGCCGCAAATATCTCATCGCGAGCCTCGACCAGAGCCTGAAACGCATGGGCCTCGACTATGTCGACATCTTCTATTCCCACCGCTTCGATCCCGAGACCCCGCTGGAAGAGACCATGGGCGCGCTCGCGACCGCGGTCCGCCAGGGCAAGGCGCTCTATGTCGGCATTTCCTCCTACAACGCCCAACGCACCCGCGCCGCTGTGAAGATTCTGAACGAGCTCGGGACGCCCTGCCTCATCCACCAACCGAGCTATTCGCTCATCAACCGCTGGATCGAGCGCGACGGCCTCATCGACGCGCTGGAGGCCGAGGGCGTCGGCTGCATCGCCTTCTCGCCGCTCGCGCAGGGGCTCCTCACCGACAAATATATCGATGGCGTGCCCGCCGACAGCCGCGCGGCGCTCGGGGCTTTCTTCAAGCCGTCGATGCTGACGGCGGAGAACATGGCGCATGTGCGGGCGCTTGGCGAGATCGCCCGGCGCCGCGGGCAGAGTCTCGCTCAGATGGCGATCGCCTGGGTGCTGCGCTCGCAGCGCGTGACCTCGGCGCTGATCGGCGCGAGCCGCCCGGCGCAACTCATCGAGGCGGTCGCGGCGTCGAACAACACGTCGTTTTCCGACGCGGAGCTCGCCGAGATCGACCGCTATGCGACGGAAGGCGGCGTCAATTTGTGGACGCAGTCGGCGGAGCTGGCCTGAGACCGCGCGTGAAGATTCCGGAGGAGAAAGTCCATGCGCTATCTGCTCGCATTGTTCCTGCCTTGGCTCGCCTTCTTCACCATCGGCATGGTCGGGTCGGGCGTCATCTGCCTGATCCTGCAGCTCACCGTGATCGGCTGGCTGCCGGCCGCGATCTGGGCGTTCTTCGCCATCAACAATTATTACGCCGCCGAGCGCGACGAGGCGCTGAGGCGCGAGCTCCGCAGCGGTTCGACGCCGGACCGGTAGGCGCGACCCGCGCCATGACGTAGTATTGCGGGCGCCGCCCAGAGGAGCCCGCCATGGCCTTGACCCCCGTCCTCAACCTCGCCGACGTCGAACTGCTGCCCCGCCCTCCCGCCTATGCGCCGAAGGGCGCGGCGGCCGAACGTTACGACGCGCGAATGGGCTTCATCGGCCCGCGCGTCGGCGCCCAGAAGCTCGGCTACAACGTCACGTCCGTCCCGCCGGGCAAGCGCGCGTTTCCGCTGCACAACCACCGCGTCAAAGAAGAGATGTTCTTCGTGCTCGCGGGAACGGGCGAGGTCCGCATCGGCGCCGAGGCCTATCCGATCCGACCCGGCGACGTGATCGCGTGCCCGCCCGGTGGACCGGAGACCGCGCACGCGATCGTCGACACCGGCGGCGAGGAGCTCAGCTATCTCGCGGTGAGCACGATGGAAAGCCCGGAAATCGTTGAATATCCGGAAACCGGGCGCTTCGGCGTGCTCGCCGAATTGCCCGCGAGCGGGGGCGCGGAAAGCCGCCGTTTCAGGTTCATCGGCCGCGAGGGCGACAGCCTCGACTATTGGGAGGGCTACTGAAGCCAAGTCAGTCGCGCCTGACCGCGATCTCGCCCGTCTCGATCGGCGACTTCAGGTTCGAGAGGATCTGCGGCGCGCGGCGGTTCACGTCAGCGAGGGCGTGCTCATCCGCGGACTCGACGAGGGGAGGCCAGGGAGCCTGAAAAAAGTGGCCGCGAGACCTTTCGGTCTCGCGGCTCTGCGGGGGCTCGTGGCTATGAGGGGCCCCCGCCCGCGCGCTGGGGCGCGCGCGGTATTCGTTACTTGCCGAGCGCCTTGTCGGTGACGGCGGTCGTATAGGCGCCGACCGGCGCCTTGGTGATGACCGGGTCGGACCCGCCGGCGAGCAGCGTCTCGACCGTGCGGTCGTAGTCAGCGACCTCGAGCCGGCCGTCCGAGCCTTCGGTGAGCTTGTTGATCTCGCCCATCATCTGGGTCTGATGATGTTCGGTCTGCGCGCCGGTGGAGTCGTTGTCGAGCACCATCTTGACCGCTTCGGCCATATGGTCGCGCGCATACGTCCAGCCCTTCATCGAGGCGCGCACGAAGCGGGACATCTTGTCGACGAACGCCGGGTCCTTCAGCTTGTCTTGCATCACATATAGGCCGTCCTCGAGCGTCGCCACGCCTTCGTCCTCGTATTTGAACACCACCAGCTGCGAGGGCTTGTAGCCGGCGTCGATCACCTGCCAATATTCGTTATAGGTCATCGTCGAGATGCAGTCGGCCTGCTTCTGGATCAACGGGTCGACGTTGAAGCCCTGCTTGAGCACCTTGACGCCGTTCGGCGAGCCGTCGGTCTTCAGTCCCAACTTGCCCATCCAATTGAGGAACGGATATTCGTTGCCGTAGAACCAGACGCCGAGGGTGCGGCCCTTGAGGTCGGCCGGGGTCTTGATGCCGGTGTCGGCGCGGCAGGTCAGCTCCAGACCCGAATGCTTGAAGGGTTGAGCGATATTGACCATCGCGACGCCCTTCTCGCGCGCGGCGAGCGCCGGCGGCATCCAGTCGACGACGACGTCGGCGCCGCCGCCCGCGAGCACCTGCTCGGGCGCCACGTCCGGCCCGCCGGGCTTGATCGTCACGTCGAGCCCCTCTTCCTTGAAGAAACCCTTGTCCTTGGCGACATAATAGCCGGCGAACTGCGCCTGCGTGACCCACTTGAGCTGCAGGGTCACCTTGTCCGCCGCTTGCGCGACGCCCGCGGCGAGAATCGCCGCCGCGCTCACCAACGCGAATACCGATTTATTCATTGAACCACCCTCCTCTGCTGCAAGAACCCTTCAACGCCTCGGAAACGGCTGGGCGCCGCAACGTCCGCTCTCCAAGCCCGCGCCGCTCAATTTTCCCTCGCGCGATAGGACGCGTGCCAGAACGTCGCCCGGCGTTCGATCAAAGAGACGATGGCGTAGAACGACGAGCCGGCGACCGCCGCCACGACGATCGTCGCCCACACCATGTCGATGCTCAAATGACCGACCTCGGTGCTGATGCGAAAGCCCATGCCGACCGTCGGCGTGCCGAAAAATTCCGCGACGATCGCGCCGATCATCGCCAGCGTCGTATTGATCTTGAGCGCGTTGAAGACGAATGGCAGCGCCGCCGGCAGGCGCAACGCGAACAGGGTCTGCCAATAGTCGGCGGCAAAAGTCTTCATCAGGTCGCGCTCCATCGCGCTCGCGCTTTCCAGCCCGGCGACCGTGTTCACCAGCATCGGAAAGAAGGTCATCACCACGACGACCGCCGCCTTCGACTGCCAGTCGAAGCCGAACCACATCACCATGATCGGGGCGATGCCGACGATCGGCAGCGCGGACACGAGATTGCCGAGCGGCAGGAGGCCGCGCTGCAGGAATTGCGAGCGGTCGACCAGGATGGCGACGACGAGG
>JBKQKS010000208.1:0-7065 GCA_052147395.1 Roseiarcus sp. | reverse complement strand
GGAGACCTCGCCATGGACGTTCTGCTCGACGGCTACAAGAGATTTCGCGCCGAAATCTGGCCGGCGGAGCGCGTGCGCTACGAGGGGCTCGCCCATTGGGGCCAGTCGCCGGACACCATGGTGATCGCCTGCTCGGATTCGCGCGTCGATCCGCAGACGATTTTCGCCGCCGTGCCGGGCGAGATGTTCGTGCTGCGCAATGTCGCGGCGCTCGTTCCTCCCTATCAGCCCGAGGCCGGGGGTTATCACGGCGCCTCGGCGGCGATCGAGTTCGGCGTGCGGGTGCTCAAAGTTGCGCGCCTCGTGGTGCTCGGCCATGCGCAATGCGGCGGCGTGCGCGCGCTCCTCTACGGGCCGCCGCCGCAGGCGAGCGATTTCGTCGCCGCCTGGGTCGATATCGGCAAGTCCGCGGTGAGCGGGCCGAACGCCACGCTCTCGCAGGTCGAGGCTGGCGTCGTGCGCCTGTCGCTCGCCAACCTGATGACCTTCCCCTGGGTGGCCGACGCGGTCGCGCGGGGCCGGCTCGCTATGCAAGGGTTCTTGTTCGACATCCATACCGGCGTATTGTCGCGGGTGACGCCCGAAGGGGTCGAGTCGATCGACTGAGGCGCCGGGAGGTCCTGTCATGCCCAGCGGGGAGCCCGCGTTCGGCGCCGCGTTCCGGGAGGAGTTCGAGTCGCTGCTCGCCTGGCGGCGCGATGTGCGCCGCTTCCGCACCGATCCGGTGGCGCCCGCCATGATCGCGGAACTGATCGGGTTCACGGCCTACGCGCCCTCGGTCGGCAATTGCCAGCCGACGCGGTTCGTCAGCGTCGAGGCGCCCGCGCGGCGCGCCGCGGTCATCGCCAATTTCGAGGCCGCCAACCGCGAGGCGCTCGCGGACTATCAGGGCGAACGGGCAAAACTCTATACCGAGCTGAAGCTCGCGGGCTTGCGCGAGGCGCCGGTGCATCTCGCCGCGTTCTGCGACGAGGGCACGTTGCTCGGCCAAAACCTCGGCGCTCGCACCATGCCGGAGACGCGTTGCTATTCCACGGTCTGCGCGATCCATACGTTTTGGCTCGCCGCCCGTGCGCGCGGGCTGGGAGTTGGCTGGGTGTCGATCCTCGATCCGGCGGCGCTCGCGGCCGGGCTCGAAGTCTCCGCGGACTGGCGTTTCGTCGGCTATCTCTGCGTCGGCTGGCCGGAAACGGCGAGCGAGGTTCCCGAGCTCGAGCGCGTCGGCTGGCAGAAGCGCGTCGCGCCGACCCTCTTAGCGCGCTGAAGGCCGGGGCGCATGGGGGACAACGCAACGAGCGAGCCGTTCAAGCGCCTCACCGCGCGCGCGCTGCTGGCGGGCGACCGCATCGACACGACCGGTCTCGAGCGCCCGGACATGATCTCGACCGCGCCGCTCGCCTTCCGCGCCGGCGCCGAGGGCATGGTGGCGCTGTTCCGCTTCGGCGTCGCCGTGATGGTCGGCTTGACCCCGCTCGAGGAAGAGGATCTGCTCGCGCAACTGAAATCGCGCGTTTCCGGCCGGCGGGCGCGGGGCGACGACGAGACGGCGATTCTCGAGATCAAGCCCGACAGCGACGCGCCGGCCGAGGACGGCGACGCGATCCAGATCAAGAATTTTTCGCCGCAGCGCTTTCTCATCGTCGCCGACGCGCTGGCGAAAACCGTCGCGCTCGGGCGCGACGAGCGCGAGGTCAACGCGGTGTTCGACGTGATCGAGCCGTTCGCCCAAGATCTCGGCCGCACCGGCAGGCCGCCGTTCCGCCGCCGTGCGATGCTGCGCCTCATCGGCCAGGCGCTGCTCGCCCAGCACCGCGTCTCTGGCCGCGTCGCGGTCGAGGAGAAGCCCGACGTGCTGTGGGACCGCCCCGACCTCGAGCGCCTCTACGCCCGGCTCGAGGACGAATACGAGCTGAAAGAACGCGCCGCGGCGCTGAAACACAAGCTCGACGTGATCGTCGAGACCGCGCATGCGCTCACCGATATCATCGACGCCGACCGCGCGACGCGGCTGGAAGCGACGGTGGTGATTCTCATCGTGTTCGAGCTGATCGCGTCGCTGATACAAATTGCGCTGGCGTGGCGGGGGCGGGGGTAGAGGACCCTCTATTTTTTCGCCAGCGCGCGAATGGCGTCATGTTTCGGGAACATCCACGACCGCGCTCGCGCGATCTCGTCTTCTCGGCCTTCGACGGGAGCGCGCGGCAGCGGCAACTCCGCTTCGCCGAGGAGTTTCAGCACTTCGCCATAGGTCGCGCCCCCGAGTCGGCGGCGCAGATCAATGGCGGAGAGCTCGCCACGCGAATGGGCTTCGAGGAGGAGGCGAACCAAGCCTTCCATAACGCCAGTGTAGCGCCGTTTGGGTCGCGCGTCCCCCGGGGACTCGCGAGCCGCTGCCGATCTCAGCGCGGGGGCGACGTCACACCAGCCTGACCGGTCCGCCGTAGCGCGCGACGGTCGCGTCGGCGGTGAGCAAGGTCAGGCCTTCGACTATAGCCTGGGCGATGAGCAGGCGGTCGAACGGGTCCTTGTGGATGCGCGGCAGCTTGGCGGTTTCTCGAGCGGCGCGGCAGGAAATCGCGAGCTCTCGGTAACCGCGCGCCAGAAACTTCTGCTCGAAGCGATCGAGGTCGACGTCGATGTCCGACGGACGACCCGTCGCCTTGATTGCGAGTTCCCACACGCTCACTGCGCTGAAAGCCTTTTCATTCGTCGGATCGCTCAACGCCGCGCGCGCAGCGCGTGACAGTCTTGGCGAATCGGTGGCGATCCAGACCAAGATGTGGGTGTCGAGCAGCAGCCTCATTCTTTGAGGCCGAACATCTCGAGGATCTCTTCGGCCATCATCGTGTCGAAGTCGTCGGGAACGCGTAACTCGCCTTTCATGAAGCCGAACGGCTCGAGCGCTTCCGGCGGATCGAGCGGCACGACTTTGACGAGCGGCTTACCGGCCTTGGCGATGATGAACGGTTTTCCGCGCGCCGCCTCCTCCACGAGGCGCGAAAGATGGGTCTTCGCTTCGTGGATGTTGTAAGTGTCCATGATCGTCACCTAGACTTGGTCAAACTCGATTCAGGCGTGAATTCATTCTTCGCGGCCGAACATCTCGGCTATCTCATCGGCCATCATAGTGTCGAAATCATCCGGAATCTTCAATTCGCCTTTGTAGAACCCGATCGGCCCCAGCGTCTCCGCCCGCGCCTCGAGCGGCACGACTTTGACGAGCGGCTTGCCGGCCTTGGCGATGATGAACGGTTCTCCGCGCGCCACCTCGTCCACGAGGCGCGAAAGATGCGTTTTGGCCTCGTGAATGTTGTATTGGCGCATGATTGCGGTCCGGACTTAGTCCATTTAGTTTAGTCCGAAGGGCCTCGCTGAACAAGGCCGTCGTCACTTCCGGCCCCACCCGCCTCCGGTCGGCGTCAGAATCTCGATCGTCTCGCCGGCCTCCAGCACCGTTTGCGCCGAGCCCGGCAGCTCCTCCACGCGCCCGTCGTTGCGGCGAACGATGTTGTGGCCGAGCTCGCCGGGCTCGCCGCCCTCCATGCCGAAGCTCGCCACGCGGCGGCGGCTCGTGAGCAGCGCGAGCTCCATGCGCTCGCGGAACCTCAGCCTTCGCCTCACGCCGTCGCCGGCGTTCCAAAAACCCTTGCCGCCGGAGCCGCGGCGCACCGAGAATTCTTCGAGCACGACGGGAAAACGGCTTTCCAGCACCTCCGGGTCGGTGAGGCGCGAGTTGGTCATGTGGGTGTGCACGGCGCTGGCGCCGGAAAAACCCGGCCCCGCCGGCGCGCCGGAGCAGATGGTCTCGTAATACTGATATTTGGCGTTGCCGAAGGTGAGGTTGTTCATCGTGCCCTGTGCCGAGCCGAGCGCGCCGAGCGCGCCGAACAAACAATCCGTCACCGCCTGACTCACCTCGACATTGCCGGCGACCACCGCAGCGGGATAGCGCGGCGACAGCATCGAGCCCTCGGGCAGCACGATTCTGATTGGCCTCAGACAGCCGGCGTTCATCGGGATTTCGTCGTCGACCATGACGCGGAAGACGTAGAGAACCGCAGCGCGCGCGACCGGCTCGGGGGCATTGAAATTGTCGGGCTGCTGCGGCGAGGTCCCGGAAAAATCGACGGTCGCCTCGCGCGCCTGTTTGTCGACCGCGATCTTCACCTTGATGATGGCGCCCTGATCGGTCTCCAGCGCAAACTCGCTGTCCTTCAAACGGTCGATGACGCGGCGCACGCTCTCGGCGGCGTTGTCCTGGACGTGGCCCATATAGGCCTCGACGGTTGCCAACGAGAACGTCTCGACCATGCGCTTCAACTCGCGCGCGCCCTTCTCGTTGGCGGCGATCTGAGCCTTCAGATCGTTGACGTTCTGCAAAGGATTGCGAGCGGGATATTTGCCGCCGGCGAGCAACTCGTAGACCGCCCGTTCGCGGAACGAACAGCGTTCGACGATGAGGAAATTGTCGATGTAGATTCCTTCTTCCTCGATATTGGTCGCGCGCGGGCTCATGGAACCCGGCGCCACGCCGCCGATGTCGGCGTGATGGCCGCGCGAGGCCACCCAGAAGCGGATGTTGGCGCCCTCGTCGTCGAACACCGGCGTGCACACCGTGATGTCGGGCAGATGCGTGCCGCCGTTGTAAGGCGCGTTGAGCATGAACACGTCGCCTTCACGGATGCGGCCCTCGTTGAGGCGAATGATGGTTTCCACCGAGCGGTCCATCGAGCCCAGATGCACCGGCATGTGCGGCGCATTGGCGACGAGGCGGCCTTGCCGGTCGAACACCGCGCAGGAAAAATCGAGCCGCTCCTTGATGTTGACAGAATAGGCGGTGTTCTGCAGCGTCACGCCCATCTGCTCGGCGATCGACATGAACAGATTGTTGAAGATCTCGAGCATCACCGGATCGGCCTTGGCGCCGATCGCCTCGCGCTTCGGCGCCGGCTCGTGGCGCGTCAGCAGCACGTGGTTCATCGCCGTGATCTCGGCCTTCCACCCCTCATCGACGACGATCGTCTGATGCGGCTCGATCACCAGCGCCGGGCCGTTGACGGACGCCCCGATCGGCATCTCATCGCGCAGGAACACGCCCGCTTCGCGCCACTGACCCTTGGAGAAGAATTTTGTCTGCCGCGCCGATGCCATGGTTTTCGCGGGCGCTGGGCGAGCGGGCTCCGAGAGCGCCGCGGCGCCGCCGGTCGCCTCGGCGTTGACCGCCTCGACAACCAACTGTTTCGCCGCATCGATGAAGCCGAAGCGCGCGGCGTGGGCGCGCTCGAAGGCTTCGCGCATCGCCGCGCCGTCGGCGAACTCGACTTCGAGCGCGGTGTCGGAGCCGGCGTAACGCAATTGCGCGCGCGAGCGGGTCTTCACCTCTTCCCGCGCGACGCCCTGGGCGACGACCTCCGCGACGGCCTCGTTCTCGAGGCGGGCGAGTTGCTCGGCGAGCGCCGCGAGCGATGGCTCGCTGAGATCGGCCAGAACCCCCTGCCCGCGATGCGCGCCGATGTCGGCGAGCCCCATGCCATAGGCCGAGAGCAGCGAAGATAGCGGATGGATCAGCACCGTCCGAATCGCGAGCTCGTCGGCGACTGCGCAGGCGTGCTGGCCGCCGGCGCCGCCGAAACAATTGAGCGCGTAACGAGTGACATCATAGCCGCGGGCGACAGAGATCTTCTTGATTGCTTCCGCCATCTTGGCGACCGCGATGGCGAGAAAACCGTCCGCGACCGCCTCCGGGCTGCGTCCATCCCCGACTTGCGCGGCGAGCTCTGCAAAGCCCTCGCCGACCGCCTCGGCGTCGAGCGGCAGGTTCTGCTCGGGGCCGAAAATCCTGGGGAAGAATTCGGGGATCAACTTGCCGGTCATCACATTGGCGTCGGTGACCGCGAGCGGTCCGCCGCGGCGGTAGCAGCGCGGGCCCGGATCGGCGCCCGCCGAATCCGGCCCGACGCGGAAGCGCGCGCCATCGAAATGCAGGATCGAGCCGCCGCCGGCGGCGACGGTATGGATCCTCATCATCGGCGCCCGCATGCGCACGCCCGCGACCTCGGTCTCGAACGCGCGCTCGTATTCGCCGTCGAAATGCGCGACGTCGGTCGAGGTGCCGCCCATGTCGAAGCCGATCACGCGCTCGAACCCGGCGGCGCGGCCGGTCCGCGCCATCGCCACCACGCCGCCCGCGGGGCCGGAGAGGATGGCGTCCTTGCCGGCGAACAGATTTGCCGAGGTGAGATCGCCCGACGACATCATGAACATCAACCGCGCGCCGGAGTTTTCGACGTCGAGCGCGTCGCTGACGCGCTTCACGTAGCGGGCGAGAATCGGCGACAGATAGGCGTCGACGACCGTCGTGTCGCCGCGCCCGACCAGTTTGATCAGCGCCGAGCATTCGTGGCTCACCGAGACTTGCGCGAAGCCGATCTCGCGGGCGAGGGCGCCGAGCTTTCGCTCGTGCTCGGGATAGCGGTAGGCGTGCATCAGCACGATGGCGACGGCGTCGAACCCTCGAGCCTTCGCCGCCGTGAGGTCGCGGCGGGCGCGTTCGACATCGAGCGGGCGTTCGAGGATTCCGTCGGCGAGGATGCGCTCGTCGATCTCGACGACGTCGGCGTAGAGCTGCTCGGGCTTGACGATGTTGCGGGCGAAAATTTTTGGCCGGGCCTGATAGCCGATCTCCAGCGCGTCGCGGAAGCCGCGGGTGGCGACGAGCAGCGTGCGCTCGCCGCGCCGTTCCAGCAGCGCATTGGTGGCGACCGTCGTGCCCATTTTGACGAAGCCGATGGCGCCCGCGGGGATCGGATCGCCGCCCGCGAGGCCGCAGAGGCGGCGGATCCCCTCGACGGCGGCGTCGGGGTAAGCCGGATTTTCGGAGAGCAGCTTTCGCACGTGCAAGCGCCCCTGCGGATCGCGCGCGATCACATCGGTAAAAGTGCCGCCGCGGTCGATCCAGAAATCACAGCGCGCGTTCGCCGCCATTTGCCCGTCGCCTCGTCGCGTCCTATCCTCGTTAAGCGTCTATAGCTTCGCCCGAGCCGCCCGCGAAAGGGGATGTCCATG
>JBKQKS010000207.1:0-11927 GCA_052147395.1 Roseiarcus sp. | reverse complement strand
CATTGCGAGCCTGAGCGAAGCAATCCAGCCGTCGTGTGATGCTCAGTGGGCCGCGAGTACGAGATATCGCGCAGGGGATAGTGCGTGAGTTTCTGAGTTTCGAATTGGCGGAGGGGCTGGATTGCTTTGCTGCGCTCGCAATGACGCCCTAGGAGTGGATTGCGGCCATTCACCCGATTGCCCTGTGTTCGTGTCCAGGCGCGTTGTAAGTTCACGCGTCTCGACGCCCCGGAGAGCCGAGTGTTCCTCCTTCGCCCCTTCGTTTTCGCCGTCGGCCTCGTATTTGCTTTGCCGCCCTCCCGCGCGGACCCGCTCGCCGACGTGCGGCAGAACTTCACCATCGGCGGCAAGCCGATCCCGCCCGAAATTTTTGACGATTTCGGCGACGCGTCGCTGTCCGACGCCAAGCCGATCGTCGTCGTCATCGACGCGCTCGCCGCGATCGGCAGCAACCGCTACGCCGACGAGATCCGCAAGAACGGCGACTGGGTGGAACAGCAGAAACCCGGCCCGGGCGGGATCAACGGACCCGAGAGCATCGCCTACGAATATCGCGGCGCCGCCGCGAACGGCCTCCTCGTGGTGCTGGCCGCGTGGAGCGGCGGCGGCAGTGGGACCTTCTATTGGCTGCACATTCTCGATGTTCGCCCCGCGCGCGCCTTCGACGAAGACGGTTCGACCTACGACCGGCTCGACCTCGCGCTGATCCGCAGCTATGCCCTGGGCGACCGCTGGCAGGGCGACATCCGCATCGAGGGCAATGTGGTCCGCATAGCGACCGAACACAGCCTCGACGGATCCCGCGCGCCCTCGGAGACGATCGAGGCCCGCCGACCCTGAGGCCCACGATGACGATCACGATCTATCACAATCCCAAATGCTCGACGTCGCGCAACGTGCTGGCGATGATCCGCGAGACAGGGCAGACGCCGCGGATCGTCGAATATTTGAAGACGCCGCCGGACCGCGAGACTTTGAAGGCGCTGCTGCGACGGATCGGCATTTCCGCGCGCGAGCTATTGCGCAAGAAAGAGCCGCTTTACGCCGAGTTGAGCCTCGCCGATCCCAAATGGAGCGAAGACGATCTCGTCGGCTTCATGGCCGAGCATCCGATCCTCATCGAGCGCCCGATCGTGGTCAGCGACAAGGGCGCGCGGCTCTGCCGGCCGAAACAGAAGGCGCTGGAAGTGATCTGACGCCGGCTCGCCTTGGAGCTGGCGCCGCGGGCGAAACAGAGCCCGCGGAAACTAGATATTCAGAAGTCTCATGAAATTATTAGGGATGCGTATTCTCGTCCGCGCGAGGGCAGGCGAAGCGGTGTGGGTGCATGTCGACGATTTCCAACGCGGCTTCGACTGACGCCCCGCGGGAAGGCGGCCCCACGGACGGCGGCGCGGCGGCTTCCCCGCCGCGCGGCGCTCGCGCCCTGCAAGATACTCTGGCGCGATCGCTCGAGGACACCAAGCCGCCGCCTTTGCAGCCGGGGGCGCAGCCGCGACGAACTGTTCGGCGCTGGGCGAAAGCTGCTGTCGCGTTGGCGGTCGCGGTGGGCCTCGGCTACGCGCCGATCCGCGCCCTGTTCGTCAAGGCGAGCGTAGAGGCGGTGATCAACGCCCGCATCGAGACCGTTCGTTCGCCGATCGACGGTTGGATCGAATCGGTTCCCGACCCTGCGGCCAAAGGGTTGGAAGATGCGCCGAGCCTCAAAATCGCCAACCCGCTGGCCGACCGTTCGCGGCTCGACGATCTGATCCGCCAGCGCGAGTTCGCTTCGGTAGAGGCGGATTCGAGCGCCCGTCAGGCCGCCGACGCGCGCCAGGCCGAGCTCGCGCTCGTCGCCCAGGCCGACAGGTTCCGCGAGCAGCGCATTCGAGTCCTCGACGCCCGTTTGCGCGAACAATCGGCTGCCGTCGACGCGGCGGCCGCCAGGGCGACCCTCGCGGCCGCGAAGAGCCGCAGAACCCTGAAGCTGCGCGACTCCGGCGTCGTGGCGCCGGAGCGAGCCGAGCAGAGCGACGGCGATCTCGCGATCGCGGAGGCCGAACGCCGAGCCGCCGAGCAACGCGTCGATGAGACGCGTCGAACGCGCCGCGCTCGAACAGGGCGTGTTCGTGGGCGACAGCTACAACGACACGCCGAGCTCGGCGCAGCGCGCAGACGAACTCAGCGTGCGGATCGGCGAACTCGACGCCGCCGCCGAAGCCGCCCGCGCCCGCGCCGCATGGCTCGGGGCTGCGGTCGAAGAGGAGCGGTCGCGCTATCGCGCGCTGAGCGAGGTTGTCGTCGCTTTGCCGGCGAAAGGTCGCGTATGGGAGATGCTGGCGGCGCCGGGCGAGCATGTCGCGAAGGGACAGGACCTCATGCGGGTGCTCGATTGCTCGCGCCCGCTCGTCAGCGCCGACGTGGACGAGTCCGTCTACAACGGTCTCACGATCGGCGCCCCGGCGCTGTTTCGGCCGGCCGGCGCCAGCAAGGAATTCCTCGGCCGGGTCGTCAACCTGACCGGCGCTTCGGCGGCCCCGGCGAATTTCGCCATTGCGCCGAACACGCTGCGCAAGAGCCCGTTCTACGTCACCATCGCTGTCGAGGGTCTCGCCGACAACGGATGCGAACTGGGCCGCACAGGGGTCGTGATCTTCGGCGCCGCCGCCGCCGAAGCCGAGGCGGCGAGCACGCTCCGCGGCGCCGTCGACGCCGCGGCGACGAAATAGGTCCGGCCTTGGACACCGTCCTCGATCTCCTCGGCGGGCTCGCGTACGACCCGACCTTCGCGGGGCTCGCGCCAGGGCTCGCGGCCGTCGCTTTGTTCGTCGCCGCCCGCAGCCTCTGGCCGGCGCCGACCGCCTTCAGCCGCGTCGCGCTGCTCGCGGTCGGCTGGGTCTTGATGGCCCGTTACGCCTGGTGGCGCTTCACTGAGACCCTCCCCGCATTCGAATACTCGCTGGAATTCGCCGTCGGGGCGGCGTTTCTGTTCACCGAGGCCGGCGCGATGATGTCCGCGCTACTGGCGTCGGTCTTTCTGTCGCGATTGCGCGACCGTTCGAAAGACGCCGACGCCAACGCCCGATGGCTCGCCGAGGTGGCGCAGCACCCGCTCGTCGACGTTCTCATTTGTTCGTACAACGAAGAAGCCGCGATCCTCGAACGCACGATCGTCGGGGCGCTCGCGATGGGCTATCCCAACTATCGCGTTTGGATGTGCGACGACAGCCGCCGCCCCTGGCTGAAGGACCTCTCAGACCGGCTGGGCTGCCGATACGTCACGCGCCCCGACAATCGCCACGCCAAGGCCGGAAACATCAACCACGCGCTCGGCGTGCTGGCTACGCTCGACGATCCCCCGCAATTCATTTCCATTCTCGACGCCGATTTCGTGCCGGAGACCAGGTTTCTCTCGCGCGCCATGACGCTGTTTCGCGACCCGAGAGTGGGCGTCGTCCAGACGCCGCAGCATTTCATCAATCCCGACCCGATCCAGATGAACCTCGGCATGGCCAAATTCTGGCCGGACGAGCAGCGCCTGTTCTTCGACACCATCCTGGCCTGCAAAGACGCCTGGGGGGCGGCGTTCTGCTGCGGCACCTCGTCGATCATCCGTTTTGCGCCGCTCAGAGCGATCGGCGGATTCCCGACCGACTCGGTCACCGAGGACTATCTCGTCACGCTTCGGTTGAAGGAAATAGGGTACGTAACGGTTTATCTCAACGAGCCGCTCACTCACGGGCTCGCGCCGGAGGGGCTCGTCGAGTACGTGGTGCAACGCGCGCGCTGGCGCCTCGGCTTCATGCAGATCGTACGCGGGCGCAGCGGCCCGCTGTCGTTGCGGAGCGCACTGAGTTTCATCGATCGGCTCTCACTGGCCGAATCGTTCCTCAACTGGGCGGCCGTCTACCTGTCGCGCGTCATCGGCATCGCGATTCCCGTCTTGTCTCTGTTGTTGGACATCCACCCGTTCCGCGCGTCGGTCGACGATGTCGCGACGCATTTCCTGCCCTATTTCCTCTGGCAGTCCCTGGTCATGCATTGGTTGACGCGCGGCCGGTTCGTGCCGATCCTTTCCGATGTGAGCCAGCTCATCGTCGCGCCGCAGATCGTGAGGGCGGTATTCGTCGGCCTCCTCGCGCCGCAGGGGCAGAAGTTCCAGGTGACGGCCAAGGGCGGCGACCGCCGGCGCGGGTTCGTGGAGTGGGGCCTCATGCGCCCGTTCCTGGTCGCGATTTTGGCTTCGCTCGCCGCGGTGATCTACGCCTTCGACGTCGACGGTTCGGTCGACACGGTGCGCTTTTCGGCGCCGGCGCTCGCCTGGTGCTGGTACAATCTGATCATCCTGCTGCTGCTCTGCTTCGTCTGCGTCGAGCAGCCGCGGCCGCGCCGCGCCGAGCGTTTCGAATCCTCGGAGCTCGTGAGAACGACTTGGGCCTCGGGCGAGAAGATTTTTCAACTCGCGGACATCTCGATCACCGGCGCGCGCATGCGCGGCGTGTGCCCGGTCGCGATCGGCGAACGCATGGCGCTTTCCTTTTCCGACAGCAAGGTCGCAGCCGACGTGGTTCGCATCGAACGTGACGCTTTCGCCGTCGCTTTCGACCAGTCGTTCGCGTCACGCGTGGCCATGACCCGCCACTTCTACGGCGGCGGCTATGTCCGGCCGCTCGGAAACATCCGCCTCGTCAGGGTCGGCGCGGCGCTCGCGCGGCGGTTGTTCGAATGAGCGGCGGCTTTTCGCCGCCGTTGCAACGCCGACGGGAATCGGATCGAATGGGTCGCACAGACAGGGAGGTCGTATGAGACCGTCGTTCGTCGCCGTCGTCCTGGCTTTCGCCGCCGCGCCGGCGCTGGCTCAGCTGAGCTATCCCGATTCCGATCCGCGCTCCGTGGTCGCCAAAGCCATCGCGCTCGTCGACGCCCACGAGGCGCCCGGCTGGGACGAGCCGAGCTTCTCCGTAGAGATGAAGCCCCTCGTCACCGACGCGCTCATCGCCGCCGTCGCCAAGGGCGCCAGAATCGCGAAGCAAAAGAACCTCGACCTCTACGACGCCGACTTCTTCACCGGCGCGCAGCAAGTCGAACATGCAAAACTGTTCAGCGCGACGATCGCGGCCGGGCAGGGCGACGCGGCCACGATCGACGCCAGCGTCGGCACGAGCGACGACCCGAAGGCCGCGCCCAAAGTCGGCGGCGAGATGCGCTATTGGGTGAAACGCGTCGGCGGGGTGTGGAAAATCGACGATTTCCGCTCGCTGGAGGATTGGGCGAAGAGCGAACCCTCGGTGAAGACCCTGTTCTCCAACCCGACGAAGTACAGGACGCCGTAGTCGGGGGTTTACCCGAGCATCGCCGATATTGCCGCCGCGCCGTTGACCCTGACCCCGTCCCGGGCCGCGCGAACAGGATCGGAATCTGGTTCGTCGCCGTCACGACTTCGGCGAGGCGCACGCTGACGCGAGCGCGCGCAACCTCGCCGCGGCGCGTCAGCCCCGCGCCCGCGCCAAGCGCTCGCGGTCCAGGTCCGTCGGCCCTTGCGATGACGGCTGCGCCCAAACGGAGCGCTCCTTGCGCGCGGATTGCAGCGCGCCTTCGGCGAATGCGCGCGCCGCCGACTGGGATTCGTACTTCTCCCGCAACTCCGCGATTATCGCGTCGCGGGCTTCGAGCTCCCCGATCGCGAGCTTGACCTCCTGGGCGATCTGGACCTCGAGCGCCGCGGTCTGCGTTTCTGCGCGCTTCAACGCCGCCGTTCGATCATCGAGCGAACGCGCCAAGTCGCTGGCGCGCTCCTCGAGCGTGATGCGTTGTGCTTCGCTTTCCGTATGGTTCGCCCGCACCGCGGCGAGGTCGCGTTCGAGCTCGGTCTGCGTCTTTGTCTGCTGTTCCTGGGCGGCCGTCAGCTCATGCACCCGCTGCTCGAGCGCGCGCGCCGCGGCGTTGCGATCGCGCAGCTCGTCGCGCGCGTCCCCGAGCATACGTTCGGCGGCTTCCGAGCGCACGGTGTGGGAGTTGACTTGCTCCTCGAGGTTGGCGACGCCGAAGCGATGGCCTTCGACCTCGTCGAAATGGGCGCTTTTCAGCTTGCCGTGGGCCGCGATCTCCTGATTGAGGGATGCCTCCAATTCCACGGAACGGCGCTCGGAATCCTTCAGGCGGATCTCGAGCTCGTTCGTTTGCCGGGTCATCTTCGCATTGGCGGCCAGCAGCTCGTCGATGCGCGCGCGCAGCGAACGACCTTCCTGGACGGCGAGGTTCAATCGGTCCTCGATGGCCGAACGTTGCTGTTCGACCTCCTGCAACCGCTTCTCCTTGGCTAGGAACTCCGCGCGCAGACTGGGAAGCTGCTCGCTCACCGCGTTGAAGCGCCGCTTGCGTTCGTCGAGCTCCCGCTCCAGGCGCTCGATTCTGGTGTTGCGCTCCGCGAGCGCGGAACGCGCCTCGGCTAGCTCTCCGGCGGTCTTCTCGATCGCCTTCTCCATGTCGTTGCCGCGGGTGGCGAGTTCGCCCTGCTTGGCCGCCAGCGCGCTGCGTTCCACGAGCAGCGCCGTATGTTGGCCGCGAAGCTTTTCGTGCGTGACGGTCAAAGTCGCCAGCTTGGACTCGCTGTCGACGTGCCGCGCCTTGGTGCGCTCGATCTCGTCGAGGATGTCGCTGATCGGCGGCAGCACGTCGAGGAAGTGCGCGCGGATCGCCTCGATGTTCGAAAACCCGAATTCGATCGCGTCGAGCTGCGCACGCAAGGACTCGTTGCGTCGGCCGATGGAATCGAACGTCCTGGCTATGATCAACGCCGGACTGTCCTTGACTTGATTGTTGTCTTTGACCGGCTCGCTGCTTCTGTCGGGCGACGGCTTGGGCAACGCACGCTCCGACGGACCCTCGTTGTGCTCGTTATTTGCGCCGAACCTCCCCAGCGGCGACGCGTCGTTGGCCGGGGGCGGGGCGCTACCGAACAATTTATCCCAAACTGCAGACATGCCGTGACCCCCGCAATAATAAGCACCCTCCAGCGTTCCATTACGCGGACCGGCGCCCGTCACTCAATCGAAACTCGACATAGCTCGAATCGCCCGAATCGCAAAGCCCGATTCGCGCGGGTCGCGACAGAAGCAGTTGTTGGTAACAGGGATTTCTCGCCCAATCGGGAAAAGCGCCGGCGCCGCGCAACCGCCGAAGTCGAGGATGCAACCGTCGAGTGGCGGGGCTGGCGGCGCGAAGGGACCTGCGACGTCGAGGCGTCCGGGCGCCCTGTCACAATTGTGTCGACAACGATCCGGGCCGACAACGCCGAGCCCCGGCTTCAGGTTTCGCTATGAATCGGCAAAACTGCGCCCGCGAGACAGCGCGACGCCTTTGACCTGTGCATAGACGGCAAGACCTTCGCAAAGACCCAGGCGCTCGAAGGACCGCCGCGTGATCCTGGACAGGATGCGATCGCCGACGCCGTCGGCGCCGAGCGCGATGAGGACGATCATCTCGCTGGGCTCGACCGCGCGTGCGGAAAGGACGCGCGCCGGCACGACGTTGAGGATGGAGCTCAAGGCTGGCGCCTCGCGCGCGAGACTGACGTCCCCGGCGACGATGCGCAGCCGGCGCCGTTCGCCCACGGCGCCGGACGCCGTCACCAGAAAGGCGCCGCCGTTGACCGCGACGCTCATCAAGCCGTCCGCGGGGTCGACATGCTCGATCCGGCCTTCGAGGCTGACCGCGGCGTCGCGCGAGGCCGCGAGCGGCAGGCTCGGATCGCTCTGCAATTCGGCGAGCGGCCCGGCGGCGATCACGCGCCCCGACTGCATCAGCACGAGATGATCGGCCAGCCGCTCGACCTCGGCCATGTCGTGGGTGACGTAGATCGACGGAAGCGACAGGCGGTCGTGCAGGCGTTCGATGAACGGCAGGATTTCCGCCTTCGCCGCGGCGTCGAGCGCCGACAGCGGCTCGTCCATCAACAGCAGCCTGGGTTCGGAGAGCAGCGCGCGGCCGAGCGCGACGCGCTGCCGCTCGCCGCCGGAGAGATGGCGCGGCGATCTGTCGAGCAAGGGCTCGAGCGCGAGGAGATCGACGACTTCGTCGAACACGATCGCGTCGGAGCCGCGACCGCTCGCGCGTGGCGCGCCGAAGGTCAGATTCCTGCGCACCGAGAGATGGGGAAACAGCCGCGCGTCCTGGAACACGTAACCGAGCGGGCGGCGATGCGGGGGCAGAAAGGCCGTCTCGCCGTCCTGCCAGACGGCGCCGCCCACCCGGCAATAGCCGTCGCGCAGACGTTGCAGGCCGGCGATGCAGCGCAGCACCGTCGTCTTGCCGCTGCCCGACGGACCGAACAGCGCCGTGACCCCGCGCCCCGGCGCCGTGAACGCGGCGTCGAGCGCGAAGGCGCCGATCGCGCCTCGGAACCGCGCCCGGATTTCGCCGTTGCCGCTCAGCGCCGCGCTCCGGCGAAGCGTTTCTCGATTCCGATCATCGCGAGAATGATGGCGAAGGCGAAGACGACCATACCCAATGCGAGCAGGTTCGCCTGGTCCCATTCGGAGTTTTCGACATAGTCGAAAATCGTGGTCGACACCACGGCGGTGCGGCCCGGAATATTGCCGCCGATCATCAGCACGACGCCGAATTCGCCGACCGTATGGGCGAAGCCGAGCATGGCGGCGGTGAGAATGCCCGGGCTCGCGAGCGGCAAGGCGACGGCATAGAACGCGCGCCAGGGCGAGGCGCGCAGCGTCGCCGCGGCTTCGAGCGGGCCGTCGCCGATCGCCGCGAAGGCGTTGCGGATCGGCTGCACCACGAAAGGCAGCGAATAGACGACCGAGCCGATCACGAGGCCGCCGAAGGTGAAAGCGATCGTCTGCCCGCCCCACAGGCCGGCGATCGCGCCGCCGGGCCCGTGCGGCCCGAGCGCGACGATGAGATAGAAGCCGAGCACGGTCGGCGGCAGCACGATCGGCAGCGACACCACCGCGGCTATCCCCTCCTTCCACCAGACGCGCGAACGCGCCAGCCACCAGGCGAGCGGAGTCCCCAAGACCAGCAGGATGGCGGAAGTCGCCGAGGCGAGCTCTGCGGTCAGGACGACCGGCTGCCAGTTGAGAGCGGACACGGCTGCGGGCCCCGGCTCATTCGAGCCCGTAGCCGTATTTTGCGATGATCGCGCGCGCTTCCGGGGTTTTCAGCAAAGCGATGAAGGCCTTCGACGCCGCGTCGTCGGCGCCCGATTTCAGCAGCACGGCGTCCTGGCGGATCGGCGTATAAAGGGCCTGCGGCACGATCCAGCGCGTGCCCGCGGAAACTTTCGCGAGCTGCGACAGCGCGACGAAACCGAGCTGAGCGTTGCCGGTGTCGACGAACTGGAACGCCTGCGCGATGCTCGCGCCCTCGACGATCTTCGGCGCGACGGCGTCGTAGACCTTCAGCGCCTTCAGCGTTTCCACCGCCGCCGCGCCATAGGGCGCGCCCGCCGGATCGGCGATCGACAGCTTGTCGAAAGCATTGGCCTTCAAGACTTCGTCGCCCTTGGTCACGTCGAGGCCGCGGCTCCACAGCACCAGCTTGCCGACCGCGTAAGTGAACTCGCTGCCGGGAACGGCGAGCCCTGCCTTTTCGGCCTGCTGCGGCCTCTTCTGGTCGGCCGACAGGAAAACCTGGAAGGGCGCGCCTTGCGATATCTGTTCGTAGAAGGGTCCCGAGGCGCCGAAGCTCAACACCGCGTGGTCGCCGGTCGTCTTCTCGAACAGAGCCGCGATCTCCTTGACCGGCTCGGTGAAGTTGGCGGCGACTGCGACATGCGTCTCAGCAGCGAAAGCCACGGTTCGTCCGATGAGCAGGACGAGCACGACCGCCGTCCCGAGCGAGCGCCAACCCATGCCTGTCTCCCACTTCGATGGCCCGTTCGGCGTTCGCCTCGCAGGGCCGGCTGCACCTAGCTTCGAAGCGTCCGACGGCAACGGGGCCCGCGCACGTGGGGATCGCTTTCCTCGCTGTATTTTTCAGCATATAGCGATATCCCGCGAATAACCCAAGCGCGCAATTGCGGCGCCGCGTTTGCCGGCCGGGCCTGGCGGGCCACAACCGGGGTCTCACAGCCAGATCAGCTCGGTATAGGCGAGGTCGGTGGTCGCGGGCGTGCAGGGGCCGCGTACATAACGGGGGTGATAGCCGGCGCGGAAGCGGCCGGCGAGGCCGTCGATCGGGCCGTTGGCGCCGATGATGAGCCGCCATCGGCCCTTTTTCAGACAATGGCGCCCCAGCGCGCGGGCGAACGCCGCGACGACGCTCTCCGAGCGGGCGTAGATGAGTTCGGCGGCGGGGGGCAGGCGCCGCCACAATGGCCAGATTTTGAGCACGAAGGGGGTCGCGGCGCCGTCGAGGACGCCGATCAGCGCGTCGAGGCCCAGCCTCGCGTGATCCTCGAGCATCGCGCGCTCCCAGGCGCTCAGAGCCCGCCCCTCCGGCGCTTCGCGATCGAAGCCGATGAGCCGCGCGCCGGGCGCGCCGGGCGAGATGAGCGGCGTGGCGAGCATGGCGCCCGCGGCAAAGCAGGAAAAGCGCAACGCCTCGATGACGCGTAACGTATGCGCGGTCGGGGTGAGGTTGAGATAGGTCATCGTCTTGTCGGCGAACGCGCGCTTCGGCAACGCGAGCGCGAAGCCGCGGTAGTGCGGGTCGACGCACCAGCTGGAGAAATTGCAGCGTGGCGGCGGCGCGCCGTCCAGCGGCGAGGCGTGGACGATCTCGAGGATCGCGCCGACGACGCGTCCGTCCGCCTCCAGCAAGTGGCCGAAGCGCGGCCAGTTCGCGAGATCGGCGAGCCAACGGCGGAAGAACGCGCGGCTGCGGCGCGGCAAATTGCGCCCGAGGCAATCGGCGACGCCGTCGAGATCGCCGACCTCGATTTCGCGACAGATTACGTTCACATCTTTCCTCGGCGCGATCAAAGCAACGTTTACCGTGCAACCATTCGCACCGCGCTGTCGCGCGGCATTCGATCTAAAATAGCTCAGCTCGAGCGGAAAGGCTTGCCGACGATGTCGATGAGGTTGACGATCCTGAAAGAAATCGAGGCGGTGGCCGCCGAGCAACAGAAGACCCTGGTCCCGCTGAGCGATGATCTGCCATTGATGGACTCCGGGCTCGACTCGCTGTGCTTCGCCATTCTGGTGGCGCGGCTCGAGGACGTCACCGGGCTCGATCCCTTCGCTTCGGTCGCCGGCTCGCGCTTCCCGACCACGTTCGGCGAACTCGTCGAGTTCTACGAACGCGCTCCGGTCTGAGGCGGTGACGCTCGCGGACCTGATCGACCGCGCCGGCGCCGGCGCCCGCGCGATTTTTACCCGCCAGCATCGCGTCGCGCTCGCGGATTTCGCTCACGCCTCGCCCTTCGGCCTCTCCCGAGCGGCGCTCGCAGGACGCTCGGTCGTGCTTCACGTGCGCGATATCGCGCTCGCCGCCGCCGCGCTCATCGATCTCGACGGCTTCGCCCGGCGCATCGTGCTCTGTCCGCCCGGCTGGAGCGCGGCGGAGATCGATAGCGCGGCGCGCGACGCCGAAGCCGATGCGATCGTCCACGATCAGCTCGTCGCGCCGGTCGCGCTCGCCGTCGACGCGCCGGCGACGCTGCCGATGCGCGCGGTCGAGCGGCCGGATCGGCCGGCGGTCGAAACCGAATGGGTGCTGCCGACCTCGGGCACTTCGGGCCCGCCGAAGCTGGTGCGCCATACGTTGGCGACGCTGACCGGCGCGATCGAGGACGCGCCGCGCCAGCTCTGGGCGACCTTCTACGACATCCGCCGCTATGGCGGCCTGCAGATTCTTCTTCGCGCGCTGTCGGGGTCGCACTCGCTCTGGTTGAACGGCGGCGACGAGAGCAACGAGGACTTTCTCGCTCGCCTCGGCGAAGCCGGGATCACCCACATCTCCGGCACGCCGTCGCATTGGCGCAA
>JBKQKS010000206.1:0-13840 GCA_052147395.1 Roseiarcus sp. | reverse complement strand
GCCGGGGTCCAGCGCGGCGAGCTTGCGGGCGATGTCGAGGTCTTCCTGATAGGCGGCGAGCGCGCCGGCCTGGTCGCCGGCTTGCAGCTTCACGTCGCCGAGCTTGCTCGAGCTCACCGACACGTCGCGCTGCGCCTGCGCATTGCCAGGGTCCAGCGCGGCGAGCTTGCGGCGGATGGCGAGGCTCTGCTGATAGGCGGCGAGCGCGCCGGCCTGGTCGCCGGCCTGCCGCTTCACGTCGCCGAGCTTGTTCAAACTGACCGACACGTCGCGCTGCGCCTGCGCATTGCCAGGGTCCAGCGCGGCGAGCTTGCGGGCGATGTCGAGGTCTTCCTGATAGGCGGCGAGCGCGCCGGCCTGGTCGCCGGCCTGCAGCTTCACGTCGCCGAGCTTGTTCAAACTGACCGACACGTCGCGCTGCGCCTGCGCATTGCCGGGGTCCAGCGCGGCGAGCTTGCGGGCGATGTCGAGGTCTTCCTGATAGGCGGCGAGCGCGCCGGCCTGGTCGGCGGCCTGAAGCTTCACGTCGCCGAGCTTCTCCACGCTCACCGACACGTCGCGCTGCGCCTCAGCATTGCCGGGGTCCAGCGCGGCGAGCTTGCGCAAGATGTCGAGGCTCTCGGCGGCGGCCGATGCGGCGTCCTTCAGATCGCCGGCGTTGAGATACGTCGAAGCGAAGTTGTTCAGCATCGCACCCTTGCTGCGCAGCAGCCGGGGATCGTCCGGCGCCGTCGCGAGCAGGCCGTCGACGGTTTTCTGCGCCGTCTCGAGAATCTTGCGGATGGTGTCCTTGCGCATGCCGGCGACATTGCTCAGGCCCTGCGCGATGTTGAAAATGAGCCCATCGACCGTATCCTTGGCCGCGGCGAAATTGCGCTCGGCGATCTGCCGCTGCCGCTCCGCCTCAGCCCGCTGATCGTACGCGACTTTCGCCGCCACGCCGGCGCCGATCGCGAGCAGGGCGAACACGACCGCCGCAGTCCAAGCGAACGCCATCGCGCGGCCGGCGCGGCGGCGGGAGGCGGCGATGTAAGCGAGCGTCGCCGGGGAAAGCTCGGCCCCGTAACGCTTCACGATGTCGTGCGCCTCGGCGAGCGGCAGGCCGCGGGCGAGCAGCAGCTCGCCGCGGCGCTTGCCCGTCTCCCAGCGCCGGCGCTGGTCATCGACCTCGTCGCGGATGCGGTAGAAATCGGCGCTGTCAGCGACGATTTTTTGCGCCTGCGACCAGTCGGAGAGCACGCGCTGGTGGGCGAGGCGGACCGACGCCGCCGAACGGGGGGAACCGTCATCGCGAGCGAAGCGCGGCGATCCGGGGGCCGAAGGTCGCTTTCCGCTTTCAGCGCCCGATGTAGGTTCGTCATGGCCGGGCTCGTCCCGGCCATCCACGCCGGTCCGCGTTACGGGACTTTCGATAGCTGGCGCCGGCCGGCTCTTCACGTCGGTTCCAGTCTCAGAGTTTTCGGCCAAGCGGAGCCGCGTGGATGGCCGGGACGCCCCCGGGCTCGACCCGGGGGCCGGCCATGACGGAGGAAGCGGATCATCCAACGTCAGGAGCCGCGCCGCGATCAGCGCATCGACCAGCTTACGCGAGGCTTCGTCCGGCGCCGCCTCGGCGAGCGCGACCGCGCGGGCGGTGAGCGCCCCGGCGTGGGAAACTTCGGCGAGCCGACGGATGAGCGGCGCGAGTTTTACGCGCTCGGATTCGCCTAGGTTTGCCAGCGCCGCCTCGCCCGCTTCCTCGACGATGCCCTTCACGCCGCCGAGTTTTTCGAACGCGGCGAAGGGCAGGATCGTCTCGGCGCCGCGGGTCTCGCGCGCCTCGTAGAGCCGGCTCAGCGCGAGCTGAACCAGCGGCAGCATGTCCGGCCGGTCGGCCTCGCGCAGCAGCCGCTCGTCGAGTTTTTCGCCTGAGGCGTCGGTCTCGAACACGAGCCCCGCGGCGGCTGCGGGAGCGCGCACGATCTCGGCGAGCTCGGCCGCGCCGGGGGGCGCCAGATCGTAGGACGCGCCCGCCTCCTTGAGCCTTTTCAAAGCCGGCGTGTCGATGAGCGCGGCGTAGAAATCGGCGCGCAGCGTCGCGATCAGCCACACCCGCCCGGTGGCGACGAGCCGCTCCAGCAGCGCGGCGAATTTTTCCCGCGTCTCGGCGGCAACCGAGGGCGCGAAAATTTCCTCGAGCTGGTCGATGAGGAGCGCGAGTTCTACGCGCGGCGTTGCGTCTCGGCGTTCGCTGTTGGCCGCGCGGGCGCCGACGCGATCGAGCGCGTTGACGACGACGCGCGCGGAAGAGTCGTCGGCATGGGCGAGCACGTTCGCGAGTTCGGCCGGCGTGCGGCAGTCGCCCTCGGCGATTTCGGGCAGCGCGGCGCCGCGGCCTTGCTCGTCGGGCGGCAGGTCGGCCTCGCGCTTCAGCAGCGCCTCGGCGAGCGCGGCGAACGGGCTCGCGCTGTCGCCCGGCCGCAGCACGGCGACGCGCCAAACGTCGACCTCCTTGACGACGCCGGGCGTCGTCAGCCTGGGAATGAGACCGGCGCGGGCGAGCGATGATTTGCCCGCGCCGCTGGCGCCGAGCACAGCCAGGAATTTCGCCCCCGCCTCGTGCAAAACCTCGCTGGTGCGGCGGATGTCGGCGTCGCGGCCAAAGAAAACCGGCGCGTGTCTCGCGCCAAAGGCCTCGAGGCCGCGGAACGGCGAGCCTTTGATGGGCGGCCAGGCGAGCGCGCGTCCGCCGCTGACCCGCTCGGCGAGCCACTTGCGCAGCAGCGTCTCCAGCCGGCGCGTGAGATCGTCCTCGGAGGCGTAGGGGTTGAAGGCGGCGACGAACTCGCCCTTAGGCGTCACGAACCAGCGGGCGAAAAAGCTCTTCAGCGCCTCCCATTGGCGCTCGACCTCGTCGAAATCCGGCTGTCCGAGACGGACGAGGGGATCGCCGCCGGAATAGCGGAACACGAACACGTCGGGCAGCGCGCCGCCCGCCTGGCGTTTGGCGATCGCAGTCAAGAGCTCGTAGGCCGTGCCGCTCGGATAGGGCTCGCCGGCAGGCAGGCGCTCGGGAAAAGTCTGCGGCAACGGCGAGCCGAGCCGCCAGCGCAAGATGCCGACGACGAGATCGCAGTCGGCCGCAGGGGGAATCTGCGCCTGGAAGGTCGCATGGGCGGCGTAATAGTCGGTCTCCCAGCGGATCGTGTCGAGCCGCGCCAGGCCGGCGAATTCGCCGTTGAGCCGGCTCGCGACGCGTTCGACGCGCAGCCGCTCGATCTCGGCGTCCCCCGGCGAAGAAACGAACAATCGAAATATACGCATCGCGGACCGCCCCCGGGGCCGGTTTGCCGCGCGTAACGTAAGCCGGCGCGCGGAGCGAAGGCAAGGGCGCGCCGCCGACCGCCTCGACGAGCTTCAGTTGCGCCCACCGCGCCGGCGAGCGGGCAGTGAGCCTGCCGTCAATCCACCCCCAGCGACTTGAGCTTGCGATGCAGCGCCGAGCGCTCCATGCCGATGAACTCGGCGGTGCGCGAGATGTTGCCGCCGAAGCGGTTGATCTGGGCGATCAGATACTCGCGCTCGAACACTTCGCGCGCCTCGCGCAGCGACAGGCTCATCAGCCGTTCGCCGCCGACGCCCGAGGGAACGGGGGGCGCGAGGGCGCCGATCTCGGGCGGCAGCATCGACGCGGTGATCTCGCTCTCCGGCGCGCCGGCGGCCAGGATCATCAGCCGCTCGACGTTGTTGCGCAACTGCCGGATGTTGCCCGGCCAATCGTGGGCCTGCAGTACGGCGAGCGCGTCGGCCGCGATCGGCCGCGGCGGCACGCCCATCGACGCCGCATATTGCTCCATGAAGTTTTGGATGAGTTCCGGAATGTCCTCGCGCCGCTCGGCGAGCGAGGGCGAACGGATCGGCACCACCGAGAGGCGGTGGAACAGATCCTCGCGGAAAACGCCGTCCGTGATCGCCTGCGCGAGGTCGCGGCTGGTCGAAGAGATCACGCGCACGTCGACATGCACAGGCGTCGAGCCGCCGACACGGCGAAAATTCTGGTCGACGAGCACGCGCAGGACCTTGGCCTGCGTTTCCAGCGGCATGTCGGCGACTTCGTCGAGATAGAGCGTGCCGCCATGCGCCTCCTCGAGCGCGCCGACGCGTCGCACGCGGCCAGGCCCGGCCTCGACGCCGAACAGCTCGCTCTCCATGTTGTCGGGCGTGATGGTCGGCGCATTGACGACGACGAACGGCCCCTCGGCGCGCGCCGAGGACGCGTGGATGAGGCGCGCCGCGAGCTCCTTGCCGGAGCCCGCGGGGCCGGAAATGAGCACGCGCGAATTGGCGGGTCCGACCCGTTCGATGAGCCGGCGCAGATTGGTCATCGAATGCGAGGAGCCCACCAACTTGTTCACCGCCCCCGCGCGGGTGCGTAGATCGTTGATTTCGCGTTTCAGGCGGGAGGTTTCCAGGGCGCGCTCGGCGACCAGGATGAGCCGGTCCGCCTTGAACGGCTTCTCGATGAAGTCGTAGGCGCCATGCTTGATCGCGCTCACCGCCGTCTCGATGTTGCCGTGGCCGGAGATCATCACCACGGGGACGCTGCCGTGATTCTCCTTGATCACCTGGAGAAGTTGCAGGCCGTCGAGCCGCGAGCCTTGCAGCCATATGTCGAGCAGCACGAGCTGCGGGCGCCGCGTCTCGATCGCGGCGATCGCTTCGTCGGCATCACGCGCGCGCCGCGTCGAATGGCCTTCGTCCTCGAGGATGCCCGCCACCAATTCGCGGATGTCGTCCTCGTCGTCGACGATCAGAATATCGGCGCCCATCGGCTCAACCCTCGACTTTCATCACATGGGAGGTTTCGCTGGCTTCGGCTCTCGGCTCGCCGGCCTTGCGGTGCAGGGGGAACGCCATCAGCACCTGGGCGCCGTGTCCGCCGTCGGCGCGCTCGAGGCCGTCGATGAGCTCGACGGTTCCCGCGTGGTCCTCGAGGATCTTGATCACGATCGGCAGGCCGAGCCCGGTGCCCTCCGCCCGGGTCGTCACATAGGGCTCGATGAGCTTGTGGCGTTCCTCGCTGGGGAAGCCCTTGCCGTTGTCGGCGATCAGGATCCGCGCGCGCCCTTCGCCGTCCGCGGAGAGCCGAACGCGAATGCGCGCCTTTTCGCCGCCCGGAGGTTTGGCGTCGATGCCCTCGCCGGCGTTCTTCAACACGTTGGTGAGCGCCTGTGAAATGAGGCGGCGATCGAATTCGGCCCATAGCGGCATTGCGGGCAGCTGATCTTCGAACGCGATGTCGGGACGGCCGACCCGCGCCATGAACAGCGCTTGGCGCACGCAGTCGGAGAGGTCGTCGCGGCTGAGCCGCGCCTTCGGCATGCGGGCGAAACTCGAGAATTCGTCGACCATGCGTTTGATGTCGTCGACCTGGCGGATGATCGTGTCGGTGCACTGGTCGAACACGTCCTTGCCCTCGACGATGGTGCGCCCGTAGCGGCGCTTGAGGCGCTCGGCGGAGAGCTGGATCGGGGTCAGCGGGTTCTTGATCTCGTGAGCGATGCGCCGGGCGACGTCGGCCCAGGCGGCGCTGCGTTGCGCTGCGACGAGCTCGCTGATGTCGTCGAGCGTGATCACCATGTTGCTGTCGGCGCCCCCGGGATCGCCGGTGACGCGTACGTTGATGAGCCGCTCGCGGCCGTGGACGTTCAGCGTCGCCTGGCCCTGATGCAACCGAGCCGGCCCGTCGCGCGCCTCGGCGAGGATTTCGCCGATGCGCGCCGACACGTCCTCGATGCGTTTGCCGATGAGGGCGCCGGGCGCCGCGCCCATGAGCTTCTCCGCCGCGCCGTTGGCGACGCCGATCACCCCCGCGCCGTCGACGCCGATCACCCCCGCCGGAACGCCGGAGAGCGCAGCCTCGATGAAGGCGCGGCGCTCTTCGGCGAGCGCATTGGCGGCCATCAAGCTCTGCCGCTGCAGCCTCAGTTCCGTGGTCATCTTGTTGAACGTGTCCCCGAGATGGCCGAGGTCGCCCTCGGATTTGTGGGTCGGCACCTGGACATAGAGATTGCCCGAGGCGACCTCGTCGGTGGCGCGGATCAGCCGGCGGATCGGTCCGACGAGATGGTTGGCGAAGGTCAGACCGATCCACACCGCGGAAATGAGCAGGGTGGAAGCGAGCATGATGAACACGATCGCGAAGCCGAGCTCGATGTTGCGCCGGTGGGCGAGAAAGCTCGTCAACACTTCGTCGAAGCCCGAGGCGTCGAGCGCGAGCCGGTCTCCGGTCGGATCGATCGCGCGCGCGGCGTAGAAGAAGTCGTCGTCCATGCCGTCGATCGGCCGCAAAGCGACGAACACGGCGCCGTTCTTCAGCAGCGCACAGAATGGCTGCCGCTCTTTGGAATCGGCAAAGTCGCGGCTTTGCGGGCGAGCGAACAAATTCGTGTCCGAGCCGCTCGCGGTCGCCACGAACGAGCCATCGCTCTTGACGACCGCCGCCGCGGCGAGGCCGAGCAGCCGGGTGCGCTGATCGAGATACGACTGGAACAGTTTCGGGTCGTTCTCGATGAGCTTGGCGGCGCCAGAAATATCGCTGGCGCTGAGGTCGGCGTCGCGCAGCAGCGAGTTGCATTGCGACTCGCGATAGATGAGCGACGCTTCGCCCGCCTCTTGCACGAAGCCGCCGATGTTGCGCATGAAGGCGGGATTGATCGCCCATTCGACCGACACGGTCGCGACCACCGCCGTGACGAAAGCGGGGATCGCGGCGACCAGCGAAAACAGCGCGATGACGCGCGAATGGAGGCGCGCGCCGGCTCGTGAGGCACGCCGCGCCGCGCGCAGCCGCGTCAGCTCGATGACGATGAGCGCGAGCACGATGACGACCACCAGCGCGTCGCCGACGAGCAGCGTCAGCACGACTTCGGTCGTCGGTCGGATCGGCGTGAAGCCGGCGAAAATGACGAAAGTGGCGATGGCGAGCGCGAGGCCGGCGGCGACTGCGGCCGGACCGAAACCGCGATAAATGAAGCTGCGGCTCTGAGTTTCGGTCCAGGCGGGCGGAGCGGGGTCTAGGGAGGGTCCTGCCATCTCGCTGTCCGAACGCGCGCTGCGGCCCTGAGCCGGAGCGACGGGGGGTAATGTGATATTTCAGCAACAATGTTGTAGGATTGCGACGAAAGCGCGGCGCGCGAGCCGCGTTCAGGGCTTGCGCTTCAGCACGATCTCGAACTTGGCGACGTCGGCGCCGTGCGGCTCGATCTTCAACGCCTGCAAACGCTGGTCGGCGCGCATCCACACCGAAGCGTCGACCCCGGGGGCATTGACCTTGCCGGTGAACAACGTGCCCTCGATATGGCCCGTGACCTGGCCGGAGACCTGCATCTCGATCTCGCGCCAATTGCCGACCACGTCGGCGCCCTTGGCGACGAGATAGGTCTCGATGTCGTAATCGTGGGTCTTGCTGTGACAGAGGATCGATTGCGCGAGCGCCTTGCCGCCCTCGGATTCGTCGCAAGTCGCCGTGCAGGTGAGGTCTCGGAGTTCGCCTTTCGCCATCTCGATGCGTCCGGCGCCCTGCCACGCCCCCATGTAGCGCGCGAACGGATGCGCATCGTCGGCGCGCGCCTCAGCCAAGCCCGCGACGAGCAGCGCGAGCGCCACAACCGTCGCTTTGGCGCCTTGGCTCGACCCCGAACCGCCTTCGTTTCTCGTCATCCCGAGCCTCCGAATCGCCGCTGCGCACTTATACCAATTCTCGTGGAGCGTGACTCGTCGCGTTCGAGGTTACCGCGCAAAACCCCGGGCGCGCTTCGCAGAGGCGATGATCGGTTCCTTTTCATCGAGTCTCGGTATTACGCAGGGCATTGGACCGGCCGTCCGGGGCGCTCGAGAACCGCGCGCCCGCTTTGACCCCTACGCACAATCGATCGAGAATAGGGCAGGATGAAGAGGGGGATGGCATGGAGCCGAGGGACAGCGCGACCGCGGCGCGCATCTCGGAGAAGACGGCGACGGACTATCTCGAGAAGCGGCTGAAGCCGCAGCTCGAATATTTCGAGCGCGAATCGGCGCAGGCGAAGCGCTGGCATCGCTACACTTCCATCGTCCAGCTCACGGCGACGGTCATGATTCCCGTCGTCAACGTGTTTTGGCACTCGGTTTATCTGTCGTCGGCGCTCGCCGGTTTGGCGGCGCTGGCGGCCGGCTGGGCGCAGATCGAGCGGTTTCAGGAGCGCTGGATGTCGTTCCGCCAGATGGCGGGCTCGCTCGACGCCTTGCGCTTGCGCTACGAGCTCGGGCTGCCGCCGCTCGACGGCGCCGACCGCCACGACCGGCTCGTCGCCGATTCCGAGGCGCTGCTCGGTCAGGAGTCGTCGAGATGGTACGAGACGACGCTCCAAACTGCATCGTCGGGGGCGCCGACGATTCTCATGGGAGGCTGACGGCCGCTACTGCACCACCCTCACCGTCGGAGTGACCGGCACGTCCTCGATCGCGGTGTTGAGCGCGATGAGCTGCACCAGCAGGCCGAGGATGCGCTTGGTGTTGGCTGCGCCGTCGCGCGGCACGCAATAGCTCTGGCCTTCGTAGCTGACGTTGAGGAAGCAGTCGCCGGCCGCCGCGACGCCGGTCTCGACGTCGAACAGCAGGTCGTCGCGCATCGGCCCGTTGTCGATCGCGTCGGGGCTCGTCAGCTGGATCTTGCCCTTCTCGCCGGCGGCGACGATGCGGCCGAGATATTGGAAGATGGCGAAAGCCGACCTCGGCAGCACACGGAAAGTCACGCGCGCGTGGTCCTTGCCGATGAAGCTGATGACGCGGTCGTCGGCGCCGAAATGGCCGGAGCCGCAGACCGGCTGATCGTCGGCCCAGGGCTGCGTGTGATCCCAGTACGCCTTGTCGAAGCACAGCCGCCAGCGCTCGGGAGGAGGCGCATTCTTGGAGTCCTTGCTGTCGGGGCTCGCCGAGTCGTCGGCGGCCCGCGGCTGCTTGTTGGAGGGGATATCCACCCGTTCGCTCGAAAGGCCGAAGGAGATCGCCAGACGCACGTAATTGACGAAGGTCTGGTAATTGGGATCCAGCGGATCGTTGCGCAGCTCGGACTTCTGGCCGCTGCGCTCCACGATGATGCGGTCGGTGAACAGATAGAACAGAACTTCCCGCGCCACCCCCTGCTGGATGAACAGCGCCAGCGTGCGCGGCTCGACCTCGCGCAACAGCCCGAGATAGAAGTCCTTGGTTTCCGCGGGCGTCGCCTGGAAGCTGGTCGAATCCGTCATCTGCAGCTGATTGGAGGAATAGCCCTGGCCGCCATAGGCGCTGCTGCCGAAGATCACGTCCTTGAGCGCCGGTACGTTTCCCGGCTTCGGCCCGAGCACGATCGACGGCAGGTTGAGAATGCCCTCCGAGCCAGTCATGCCGTTGATCTGGCCGAGCTGCACGAAGCCCAACGGTTCCGCGTGACTCGCGCGCACGATATTGGTGAGCACCATCGCGTCGCGCGATTGCGACGCGACGTTGTCGTAAGTTGCGACCCGGTCGCCGAACTGGTCGGTAACCGCGCAGCCCGCCAGGGCAAATGCCGCGGCCGCCGCCAAAACACCGAATTTCCGCATCAGCCCCCTCCGACGACGCAAAAAGCGTTAATGGATTGTTGCGGCCTTCGGCGGGGCGGTCAAGCGTTCGTGATGTCGCGCCTGTTCATGAATTGTGCGGCCGCGCGCTCGCCGATCTCCTCGAGCCGCGCGAGCCCGTCGGGATCGTCGAAAGCGCGGATCGTCGCGATCTCGCTCGGGGAAAGGCTCAATCCGAGCTGCTCTCGCAGCCAATCCTGCTCGAGTCGGACGTCGTAGCGCCGGTAGCGGAACAGCGGTCCGCAGGGCGCCTCGACGTCGAGGAGGTCGCCGATTTCGCTGTTGATCGGCCATAGGCCACCGCCGCGCCCGAGCCAGCTCATCAGCGTCAGCGTCAGCGTCTGGCCCTCGGCGATCTGCTGCTGCAAGCCCTCGACGATGACGCGCAGCGTGCCCAGGCGAGCCAGCTCTTCAGGCCGCGCGCGCGGCCTGAAGGCGCCCGTGCCGATCGAGACGAACGACAGCGCCTCGGGCTTCAGCGTCCACTCGAGCCTGTGGCCGGGCAGGGCGACCAGCATCAACAGCGCCAGCGACGGGTCGTTGTGCGGCGTGAGGCCGCCGTCGATGAACAGGCCGCGCTCACCCTCGGCGATGTCGATCGTTTGCGGGGCGAAAAAGCCCGGCGCCGCTGTGCTCGCGCGCACCAGCGAGGCGAGTTCGTAATGGCGGTTGCCGATGAAGGCGCGGTCTTCCGGAGTCTCCCAGTATTTGGCGGCGGGGTTGTTGCTGACGATCCAGGCGGCGCCGGTGTCGAGCCGCTTCAGCATCAGCGCGAGCCCGGTCGTGAGCTTCTCCGAGCCGAGCTCGAGGCCGCCGATCACTTCGACGAGCTCTCGTCTCAGCGCGCCGGCGTCGAATTTGGGCCTGAGCCCGAATACCCGCGGCCAGGGCTTCTTGAAGATGCGCGGCGCCATGCGGAAATAGAAGTCGCGAATCTCGCTCGCCGACTTGCCGAGCGCGAGCGCGGTGGCGATGATCGCGCCGGTCGACGTGCCGCCGATCAGGTCGAAATGGTCGCAGAGCCGCACGGGCGCGCCGTGGATCTCCGCGATGAGCGCCTCGAGGCGCCTGAGATAGGCCAGGCTGACGATGCCGCGCACCCCGCCGCCGTCGAGCGACAGCACGCGCTTGCCTCCCGGCCCGAACAGATGCCGGTCGCGGGGGCAAGACAACGCCCGGGGGGGAGGAGTTTCGCTCATGCTGAAGAGTTTCGGTCGGGAGCGTCGATTCTGCGCACGAGTCGACATTTACGCAAGGGCTTCCGTCTAGCGGCCGGGTGAAGTTCGCGGCCCTCGACTTGACGTAGCGGCAATGTCGGCTCCAAAGTGGCGAAAAAATGCTTTGACGTAGTTGCTGTCCAAGCGGAGCCGTGGCGACCTCATCTTCGGGGAGACATGAAAATGCCGCGCAGTTCGCTTATGAGATTTGTCCAGTCGTTGGCGCGCAATCAAGCGCGCGCCGAGCATTTCGGGGTCGATCCTGTCGAGCTCCGCGAGGCGTCCCTTCGGCGTCGCGCGTCGCGTCGCGACGTTCTGAAGGGCGCCGCGGCGATCGGCGCGGGCGTCGTCGGGCTCGGTGCCACGCAGCATACGCGAGCGACCGAACAACCCGAAATCGCCATCGTCGGCGCCGGCATCGCCGGTCTCACCGCTGCGCTCGCGCTCGCCGACCGCGGATATGTATCGACTATCTACGAAGCCTCCGATCGCATCGGCGGCCATATGCACAGCGAGACGTCGTACTGGGATTACTCCAGCTACAGTCCGGTCTCGGAATATTGCGGCGAACTGATCGACAGCGACCATGACAGGATCTTCGCGCTGGCGAAACGCTTCGAGCTCACGCTCGACGATCTACTCGCCGCCGAGCCTTCCGGATCGACGCAAACCTTCTATCTGCAGGCGGCGCCCAATTCGTCGGCCTACGGTTATTATTCGTTCGCTGAGGCGACTACGGACTTCGCTCCCGTTTACAAGGCGGCGAAAAAGGACCTGCAACAGGCGGGGTATCCGACCCTTTGGAACCACTACAATTCCTACGGCCAGATGCTCGACTCGATGAGCGTCTACGAATGGATCGACGCGCGCGTTCCCGGCGGCATCGTTTCGCCGATGGGGAGGCTGCTCAATGTCGCCTACGACGAAGAATATGGCGCGCTGACCTCGGACCAATCGGCGCTCAACATCGTCTATCTGCTCGCCTATCAGCCGGTCCCTAACCAGTTCTCGATCTACGGGACGTCCGACGAGCGCTATCATATTCGTGGCGGCAACGCGTTGCTGCCGCAGATGATCGCCGCGCACCTGACGGAAAAGAAGCATGTCGAGATCAAGACCGGTTTTCGCCTCGAGGCAGTTTCGCAATCCGACGCAAAAGTACGCCTCGACTTCTTTCACAACGGCGCCGGCCGCCGCGTGTTCGCCGATCAGGCGATCCTCGCCTTGCCCTTTTCGGTGCTGCGGCGGCTCGACACCAGCGGCGCCGAATTCGATGACCGCAAGAAGATGGCGATCAACGAATTGGGATCGGGCCGCAACGCCAAACTGATTCTTCAATACGCTTCCCGGTTCTGGAACGAGCAGGGTCCCGCGGGAGTTTCGACCGGCGACGTCTATACCGACCTCGGGTTCGAATATTTCACCGGCGCCCCGCCCTACGAGGATGTCGGTCCGCAGAACACGTGGGACACGTCGCGAGCGCAGCAGGGTCCCTACGGCCTTTTGACCAATTACACCGGCGGCCATGCGGCCACGGCGTTCCACCCTGCGGCGCCTTATTCGTCCGCGCCGGATCCGATCGTCCGGCGCTACGCCGAGAAGTTCGCCGACGAACTGCAGGCGGTGTTTCCGAACTCGGCCCCACTATGGAACGGCAAGGCCATTCTCTCCGTTCCCTTCCTCGATCCCAATCTGCTGCTGTCCTATGCCTACTGGCGAGTCGGGCAATATACGGCGTTCGCCGGCTATGAGCGTGTTGCACAGGGCGCGATCCATTTCGCTGGCGAACACTGCTCGGTCAATTTCCAGGGCTTCATGGAAGGCGGCGCGGAAGAGGGCTACCGCGCCGGCATCGAGGTCGTCGATGCCATTACCGGCGCCTGACGGTCGCGGCGGCTTCAGGCCGACAGCCGCGCCAGCGCGCGTCCGAACCTGTCGAACATGTCGTCGATCTCGGCGGCGCTGATGATGAGCGGCGGGCAGAAGGCGATGACGTCGCCGATGTTGCGGATGATGAGGCCCTCCTCGTGGCAGAGCTCGGAAACTCTGGCGCCGAGCGAGCCGACCGGATCGGGCGCCGCCTTCGTCGCCTTGTCGGCGACGAGTTCCAGCGCGCCGATGAGCCCGACCCCGCGCGCTTCGCCGACCTTCGGGTGTCCAGCGAAGGCCTGCAGCCGCGCCTGGAATTGCGGCCCGAGCCGGCGCGCCACGGTGTAGAGATCGCGCTCCTCGAGGATGTCGAGATTCTCCAGCGCCACCGCGGTGGCGACCGGATGGCCGCTTGCCGTGAAGCCATGGGCGAACACGCCGAGCTTGGCCGAATTGTCGGCGATGACCTGATAGACCGCATCGGTGAACAGGATCGCCGACAGCGGCATGTAGGACGAGGTGAGCGCTTTCGACAACACCATGAAGTCCGGGGCGATGCCATAAGTCTGACAGCCGAATGGATTGCCGGTGCGGCCGAACCCGGTGATCACTTCGTCGGCGACGATGATGAGGTCGTATTTGCGGCACACCGCCTGGATTTTTTGCCAATAGGTCGCCGGCGGCGGCATCACGCCGCCCGCGCCCATCACCGGCTCGCCGATGAAGGCGGCGACCGTGTCCGGCCCCTCGGCTAGGATCGCGGCTTCGAGCTCTTCGGCGAGCCGGGTCGAGAATGTCTCCTCGGTCTCGCCGGGCCGGCCATAGCGCCAGAAATTCGGGCAGCCGACATGGCGCACGAAGGGCAGGGGGAGATCGAAATCGCGATGGAACGCCGGCATGCCGGTGAGGCTTCCCGAAACGATCGAGACGCCGTGATAGGCGCGCTGGCGCGAGATGATCTTCTTCTTTTCCGGCCGGCCGAGCGCGTTGTTGAAATACCAGATCATCTTGACCGCGAGGTCGTTGGCCTCCGACCCCGACGAAGTGAAATGCGCCTTCGCCATGCCCGGCGCCAGGTTCACCAGCCGCTCGGCGAGTTTTACGGCGGCGGGGTGCGACTTGTGGGCGAACGAA
>JBKQKS010000205.1:0-56580 GCA_052147395.1 Roseiarcus sp. | reverse complement strand
AGAAAGCGATCCTGTGCGCGGCGGACGGAGGCAGCGACAAGGCGCGCCTTGTCGCGGAAAATGGGCGCGTTTGGAGTTTGGCGCAACTGGGACATTACTCGGACGCCTTGGCTCGAGCCGGTGAGGTAGCGGCGCTGGCGAAGGCCTTGGGCGATGTCAGCGAAGAAGCTATAGCTGGGTGCTACGCCGCATACAGCCTCTCGAGCCTGGGCCGCCATGAAGAGGCGGTCGAGCAGGCCGAGCGCGCGGCGATGCTGGCGAACGGAGCCGGCGAAGTTGGCGCGGAAGCTGGGGCCCGGCGCCCCGCCGCGTACAGCCTTGTTATGCTCGGGCGCCACGAGAAGGCGGTCGAGCAGGCCGAGCGTGCGGCGACGCTGGCGAGGGACGCCGACGACATGCGCGGGGAAGCCGAGGCGCGGCGCCTTGTCGTATGTAGCCTCGGCGCGCTCGGGCGCCACGCGGAGGCGGTCGCCCAAGCCGAGCTCGCAGCGATGCTGGCGAAGGAAGTCGGCGACATGGGCGAGGAGGCGGTGGCGCGGCGCCATGCCGCGTTTAGCCTCGGTGAGCTCAGGCGCCACGAGGAGGCGGTCGAGCAGGCCGAGCGCGCGGCGATGCTGGCGAAGGAAGTCGGCGATATGGGCGAGGAATCCGAGGCGCGGCGCCACGCCGCCTTCAGCTCGAGTGCGCTTGGGCGCCATTCACAGGCCATCCTGGAGGCGGAACGCTCGGCGATGCTGCTCGACAAATTCGGAACTGCGCGCGCCGCATCCGGTCTCGACACAGGCTTGGTCGCGCAGTATCTCGTCAATGACGCCGGCAAGATCGGAGGCCTCGCGGCCAGGGCTCTTTGCCGGGAAGCGACCGAAAGCGCCGCCGCCGACTTCGCCGCCTCACTGCACAGCCTCTTCGCCCCCGTCTCCCAACCCGAGCTCGGCGAAATCGGGACCCGCGTGCTCGACGCCTGGCTCGTCGGCTTCGTCGCCGCAGCGTTGCGCGTCGAATCCTCTCCCGACCGCCTAACTACCCTCGCCGAGGCCATCGCCATCCACTTCCCCGATCGCATCCCTGCCCAGCGCCAAAGGCTCGCCGACGCGGCGGCTTATCATCGCTCGGGTCGCTCCCACGCGGCGCTGGAACGGCTCGATCCTGATTTCGCCAATGCGCTCGCCATCATGCACCCGCCGCGCGACGAGGCGAGTGAGAAGAAGCCGCGCCAGCGCGCCAAGGCGGCCAAAGCCAAGCGGTGAAGGCGGCCGGAAAACCCCTCACCGCCCCCAGTCGACATTGCGGTCGCGGACTTCGACGTAGAGGCGGCCGGGGCCCAGCTCGGTGTCGAAACGGGCCTCGACGCCGACGCCGACTTCGGTTCCGGCGACGGTCGCTGCGTGCGGGGCGAACGGGCCTCTGTCGGCGCCCGTCGGCTGCAGGAAGCCGACGCCCGCGGAAATGTAGCCGCTCACCCTCATACAGGCGGTCGAGCCTTTGACGGCGAAATAGTCCGGCCCCATCGCCTGGCAGCGCGCCTGCTCGGGGCTCGGGGCGGCGGCGTCGGGCTTCGCCGCGTCGCCCGCACGAGCGGCCGTCAACAGCGAGACCGCCAGCACGGCGGCCACAAGGCAAGTCGGAACGAGCGAATCCGGGAGCGACATGATTACCGACATGAGCCGACAAGGTGGCGGCAAAGTGGCGTCGCGGGTGGCATCAACGCCAATCGCCGAACCGGGACTGGATCAGCGCCATCGCCGCCACCGCCGCGGTGTCGGCGCGCAGGATGCGCGGCCCGAGGTTCAGCCGCAGCACGCGCGGCGCGCGCAGGATCAGGGCGCGCTCGCCCTCATCGAAGCCGCCTTCGGGGCCGATCAGCAGCGACACGCCCGAAGAGTCCGGCTGGGCGGCGAGCGCTTCCAGGGGATTGGCGAGCGGCGCCTCCTCGTCGCAGAACACCAGCAGACGTTCGCCGGTGAGCGCCGCGAGCGCGGCCGCGAGCGGCGCCGGCGGCGCAATCTCCGGCAGCCAGATCACGCCACATTGCTCGCACGCCTCGCGCGCGTTGGCGGCCAGCCGATCGAGATTTACCCGCGTCGCCTGGGTGCGCCGGGTGATCACCGGCTGCAGGCGCCTCGCCCCCATCTCCACCGCCTTCTCAGCCATGTAGTCGAGCCGCGCGTGCTTCAGCGGCGCGAACAGATAGTCGACATCAGGGGGCTGTTCCTGGGCGCGCAGCCGTTCTTTCAGCGTGAGCGCCGGCTGCTTGCGGCGCGAGAGGTCGAGCGCGGCCGCATATTCGCCGTCGCGGCCGTTGAAGCACAGCACGCGGGCGCCCGATTCGAGCCGGAGTACGTTGACGAGATAATGGGCGGCCTCCGCGCCGAGGCGGACGACGAAGCCCTCGGCGAGGCCGTCGTCGACGCACAGGCGCGGGGTGGTGAAATCGGTGCGGGCCATGGGCCGCCGAACTTAGCCGATCCGCACGCGATTGGTAACGATGCCGCTTGCCGGCGCGAAGGACAACGACCCCACTTCCGGAGGCCCGCATGCGTTCGCTCCTCTCCGCCCTCTTCGCGCTCGTCAGCTATTCCGCGCTCGCCGCCGACGCCGCGCATCCCACCGTCATCGAACTGTTCCAGAGCCAGGGCTGCTCGTCGTGTCCGCCGGCCAACGCCAGCCTCATCGAATTCGCCCGGCGCCCCGACGTGCTCGCGCTCAATTTCGCCGTCGACTATTGGGATCGGCTCGGCTGGAAGGACACCTTTGCCAAGCACGAATACACCGAGCGCCAGTACGCCTACTCGCGTTCGCTCGGCGATTCCGGCGTCTACACGCCGGAAATCGTCGTCAATGGCCGCACGGCGGGCGTCGGCGACGAGGTTTCGGAAATGGCGGCGCTGGCGCGTAAGACCGATCGCGGCGGCTCGGGGCCGGGCGTGACGTTTTCCGACGGCGCCGTCGTCATCGGCGCCGGCGCGGCGCCGGCGGGCGGGGCCGACGTGTGGCTCGCGTTCTACGACCCGAAAATCGTCGAAGTCCCGGTCGCACGCGGTGAGAACGCCGGCCGCACCCTCGCGCACGGCGACATCGTGCACGGCCTGATCAAGCTCGGGCGCTGGACGGGCGCCGAGGCGCGTTTCCCGCTCCCCGCCAACCCCGCCCGCTGGTCGCTCGCCGCCCTGGTGCAGGCCGCCGGCGCCGGGCCCATTCTCGCCGCGGGGCGGAGCTGAGGCGACAGAGCAAAACAAGTGCGTCAAATTTCCTTGCCGTCATTGCGTAACCGGGCAGATTCCCGGGCGGCGCGATTCTGTAGCTCGAGCGCCCTCGTCCTGAGCTTGTCGAAGGACGACCTCGGTTAAGCGCGTGAGCGCCTCATCCGGCACGCGTCTTCGAAGCGGAGGCAGCGAGGTCAGCGACCTCGCCTACAAGGGCGCCCGGGAATCTGCCCCCGTTACACGCCTGGTGGGGTCGGACTTGGAAGCCGGTCGGGGGTCGAAAGGGATGCCGAATAACGGCGCTCCTGGCGAGGCGCCCTGGCAGGGGGCAGCGGCAACAATGCAAGCCGCGCCCGAGGGGCGCCTGCGATCATTCGAGCGCCGAACAAAATGGATCCCGCGTGGCGACTCACGCCGCCGGCGTCAACTGAGCTTCGCCATGCGTCGGCCGGCGCTTGCCGTCCCCGACGATCTTCTCGCTGGGGATCTCGATGTCGATCTCGAGCGTCGAGATGACGGAATCGCGGCACATCTTCACGGCCACCTTCTCCGGGTCGACTTCGACATGGCGCAGGATGGTGGCGATGAGGTCGTCGCGCAACTTGCTGACTAGGTCTTCCGGCCCGAGCGCGACGCGCTCGTGAGCGAGCAAAATCTGTAGGCGCTCGCGCGCTACCGGCGCCGTCGCACGCGCCTTGAATAGGCGTAACAGGTTCATGCCGCCCTCCGGCCGAACAAGCGAGTCAGGAACGCCATCTTTCCCGAGGGCATGGCGATAGGCAAGTTCTCGCCAGCAAGACGCCGGGCCGCGTCCTTGTAGGCCCTGCCGGCCGCGCTCGCCGCCGCGCTCATCGTGATCGGCGAGCCGAGATTGGAGGCGCGGAGAATCTCCTCGCTCTCCGGGATGATGCCGAGCAGCGGAATGGACAGGATGTCCAAAACGTCGGCGACGCTCAGCATTTCTCCACGCGCGGAGCGATTCGCATCGAAGCGCGTCAGTAGCAGTTGCTTGCCGATGTGCTGGCCGGCCTCGGCGAGGCGGGTGCGCGAGTCGAGCAGGCCTATGATGCGATCGCTGTCGCGCACCGAAGAGACTTCGGGATTCGCGACTACGATCGCCTCGTCGGCAAAACGCATTGCGAGCAGCGCGCCGCGTTCTATGCCGGCGGGGCTGTCGCAGAGGATCCAGTCGAAGCTCTGGCGCATTTCGCCGATCACGCGCTCGACGCCCTCGTCGGTTAGCGCGTCCTTGTCGCGCGTCTGCGAAGCGGCAAGCAGATAAAGGGTCGCTATTCGCTTGTCGCGAATGAGAGCCTGCTGCAGCTTGGCGTCGCCTTGCGCGACGTTGATGAAATCGTAGACGACGCGTCGTTCGGCGCCGAGCATGAGATCGAGATTGCGCAGTCCGACGTCGAAATCGACGACGCAGACACGCTCGCCGCTCTCGGCGAGAGCAGCGCCTATCGAAGCCGTCGAGGTCGTTTTGCCGACCCCTCCCTTGCCCGAAGTAACGACGATGACCTTGCCCATTGGGTCCAATCCCCTTTCAATTCAGAACACGAATCCTGACCTTGCCGCCGTCGATGCTGGCCTCGACCGCGCGTCCGTCGAAACTTGCGTCCATATCCTCGGCGGTCACATAGACGCCGCCGATGCACAGGAGCTCAGCCCGTGCTTCGCGGCAGAAGATACGGGCGTCCTGAGCGCCGGAGACGCCGGCGAACACGCGACCCTGCAGCGCGCCATAGACGTGCACAGTGCCGCCGGCGACGATCTCCGCGCCCGAAGCGACGCGTCCGAGAACGGTAACGTCGCCCTCGATATGAACGATCTGCTGGCCTGAGCGCAGATTACCGTCATGCACGAAGGAAACGGGCGGGCGGGGCGCCGCGGCGGGCGGCGCGACAACTGTGGGCTCCTCCTCGAACAGTTTGTCGACGCTCACAACGCGCCCGCCGGAGACGACCGGGGGAAGATGCGGGCCGACCAAGGTGCGGCCCGCATTCTCGGCAGCCATGACCCTGATGTGGCGGCGGGCCAGATCGCCGAGCAGCGCGCGATATTCCTTCAGGCCAATCTCGAGACCCCCCATCTGCAGGATGACGGGTTTCGAACAGAAGAAGTTGGGAGAGCGGGCGAGCCAGGCGTCGAGCGCCGCGAACCAGTCTTTCAGTGGCGCGGTCGGCTCGAGCGCAAACGCCAGCAGCGAACGCGCCGCAAAACTGATCGCCGAAGTCCGCCCTACTTGCGTATTCATGATCTGTGCCAACCCGATAACATTTCGGTAACCATATTGCCCGGCAAAGCTTACCAGTCGGTTAAGTTGCGCGCGTCAGCGTTTCCAATTGAGACACTTCGAGGCCGTGCGTGCGCCTTTCGGTCCCGAGTTGGATGGCCCGAACATTGCCCTGCAGGGCGACATCGAGCACCCTGCGCAACAACGCGCGGTCCCGATCAATATGCATGACCTCGTCGCCGACCTTGAATTTGACGGCGCGCGCCGCCGAGCGCTTTCTGCTGGGCGTGCTCTGCGAGCGCCGGCCGAGCGAACCGCCCGATCGGATTTTGCCTCTTTCGGCCAGGCGCGGCCTCCCGCAACGTCGCCAACCTCGATTGGGCGTTGCGGCAAAACATCCAGGAGTCGTTCCGCCGGTTCGGGTTTTCGCTGTCAGATCAACTGGACCTCGCCTTGCGGGCGCTGCAACGGCGTGTGGCGCGGTCGCAGGCTGTCGAAGCCGATGTCGAACAGGCGGGCCGCAGCGTGGCGGACCTCACGGCCATCCTGGCCGACCTGCGAGCGAGCGAACCCTCGCCACGCCAAGCCGACGCCTACGAGGGAACGCCAGCGCGTCGAGATTGTCCGGCGAGCACGCGCCGGCAGGACATCAGCCTCGTTTGGTCGGGAGCTTGGTTGCTCCGTATTTCATTGCCGGCCACGACACGATGTGTCCTCCGGGAACGAGATCGTCGAGCAGATGAATGGCGGCCTCGGCGACCTTCGGCTCATCGAAGAACTCGATCACCAGAGGCAGGTCGACATTCAGTCGAAGGATGTCGTCGGCGCGAACCTCGCCGCCGGCGCCGAAGCCGGCGATGCCGCGGAACACCGTGACTCCTTGGACGCCGTGTCGATCCTGGAGCAGCGTCAAGATCTCCTGCATCAGCCGCTTGCGCCGCCCGTGATCCGCCTCGCTCAAATAGATCCGCACCATCAGGATGTCGTTCGCCACCGAATCCCCCCGTCATAAGGTCTCCGGGCGATTAGCTCGCGCCAGGCGCCGGCTTGCGGTATTACCCCCTGCGTCGGCTCGAGCGAAACCCGAGTCGATCGCTGAGGAAACGGTATCACACCAGCCGGCTCTGCGCCTTTGCGGCTTCGATGAAACTCTTGAACAGCGGGTGCGGCTCGAACGGGCGGCTCTTCAGCTCCGGGTGATACTGCACGCCGATGAACCAGGGGTGGCCCTCGAGCTCCACCGTCTCCGGCAGCAGACCGTCCGGCGACATGCCGGCGAATGTCAGGCCCTTTTCCTCGAGCCTCGCGCGATAGGCGGTGTTGACCTCGTAGCGGTGGCGGTGGCGCTCGGAAATCTCCGTCGTCCCGTAGATCTCGGCTATCCTGGAGCCGGGCTTCAGCAGCGCGCGGTAAGCTCCGAGCCGCATCGTGCCGCCGAGGTCGCCGCTCGCCTCGCGGATTTCCAATTCGTTGCCGCGCATCCATTCCGTCATCAGGCCGACCACCGGCTCGTCGGTCGGGCCGAATTCGGTGGAATTGGCGTGGGCGAGGCCGGCCAGCGAACGGCAGGCCTCGATCACCGCCATCTGCATGCCGAAGCAGATGCCGAAATACGGCACTCTTCGCTCGCGCGCGAATTTGGCGGCCAGAATCTTGCCCTCCGTCCCGCGCACGCCGAAGCCGCCGGGCACGAGAATGCCGTGGACGCCTTCGAGATGCGGCGCCGGTTCGTCCTTCTCGAAGATCTCGCTCTCGATCCAATCGAGATTGACCCGCACCTGGTTGGCCATGCCGCCGTGGGTGAGCGCCTCGTTCAGCGATTTGTAGGCGTCCTTGAGGCCGGTGTACTTGCCGACGACGGCGATCGTCACCTGGCCCTCGGGGTTGTGGAAAGCCCTGGAGACCGCCTCCCAGCGCCGCATGTTCGGCTTCGGCGCCGGCTCGATGGCAAACGCCGCGAGCACCTCGCGGTCGAGGCCGGCGCCGTGATAGGCCGCAGGCACGTCGTAGATCGAGCCGACGTCGCGCGCCTCGACCACCGCGCTCTCGCGCACGTTGCAGAACAGCGCCAGCTTGCGCCGCTCCTCGGGCGGGATCTCGCGATCCGCGCGGCAGAGCAGGATGTGCGGCTGGATGCCGATCGAGCGCAGTTCCTTCACCGAATGCTGGGTCGGCTTGGTCTTCAATTCCCCCGCGGTCGGGATGTAAGGCAGCAGCGTCAGGTGGATGTAGACGACATGGTTGCGCGGCAGGTCGTTGCCGAGCTGGCGGATCGCCTCGAAGAACGGCAGGCCCTCGATGTCGCCGACGGTGCCGCCGATCTCGCAGAGCACGAAGTCTACGGCCTCGTTGCTGTCGAGGATGAACTCCTTGATGGCGTTGGTGACGTGGGGGATCACCTGCACGGTGGCGCCGAGGAAGTCGCCGCGCCGCTCCTTGGCGATGAGCTCCTGATAGATGCGTCCAGTGGTGATGTTGTCCTGTCGGTTCGCCGAGCGGCCGGTGAAGCGCTCGTAATGGCCGAGGTCGAGGTCGGTCTCTGCGCCGTCGTCGGTGACGAACACCTCGCCGTGCTGAGTCGGGCTCATGGTGCCGGGATCGACGTTGAGATAGGGGTCGAGCTTGCGCAGCCGCGCGGAATAGCCGCGCGCCTGCAACAGCGCGCCTAGCGCCGCCGAAGCGAGACCCTTGCCGAGCGAGGAGACCACGCCGCCGGTGATGAAGATATACCGCGCCATGGGCTTCGACCTGTAAAGGATCGCCTTCGATTCGGCGAGCCCGGACTCTTGCCGACCACGAAAAGATCGGCGGGTGTGGGCAATCGGCAACGGGGGCCGAGCCTCATGGGCTCGCACAGAGTGCGTTTTTGTCGAGGCGCCCTTGTAGGCGAGGTCGCCGACCTCGCTGCCTCCGCTCGAGACACTCGTGCACTATGAGGCGCTTACGCGCTTAACCGAGGTCGTCCTTCGACAAGCTCGGGATGAGCTTCCATGCGCTTTTGGGCGCCTTGATGCATGAAAGACCGCCAATTGTAGCCGCGGTCGTCGAGCGGCTGCCGGGGTCAGCGACCCCGGCTACAAGGTTGCCTTTCAGGAGAGGGCCCTCGGCTACAGTATGGCGCCGCCCGGGAATTTGCCTCGGATACGGCGCTGAGAAAATGACGTTCGCCGTCAGGGGAGATCAGGCCCGTTGGGGTCGACGTAGGGCGCCTCGTAATCGTGGCTGCTGTCGCGCGTGCGGGGACTTTCGCCGGCCCGCAGGGAAAGCCAGACGACTCCGGCGAGCAGCACGACGCCGATGACGAGCCCTGCGGCGATCTCGACGATGGTCATGGACAGTCCTCAACCGCGAGCGAACTCATCGTAACGGAGTTTCGCAACCGTGTCACGCTCACGGCGACGTCGTGACGCGCGCGAAAAGCTCGTAGGGAGCGACCGGTTCGCGCTCCTCGAACCCAAACAAGCGGCCACCGTCCGCGACGAAACCGGTAAGCAGGCTGGCGACGAGCCGCAACGCCAATTGCAGCGCTTGCCAGGAGTCGACGCCGTGAATATCCGGCAAGCGGTCGAACAGCCCTTCGGCTGCAACGGAACAGGCCCAGTCCCCGCCGTCGACGCGATAGGGCTCGCCCACCGCGATCGTGAGCGCGAACTCGCGTCCCGTCGCGTCGATCGCCCAGAGCCTGCGTTCGGCCCATCTCGCGCGTTCTCTCGTATGGAATACCGTTGGTTCGCGAACGGTATCACAGGTTCCGGGCGATGTAGGCTCCGCCAAACGCCCCCAGGAATCCGAGCCCGACGGACAGGAACGCATAGAGGGCCGCCTTCAGCGCCTCTCCGCCTTCGGCAAGCAGGACCGTTTCCATCTCGAAGGTCGAGAACGTCGTGTAGCCGCCTAGAACTCCCGTCAGAATCCCTGTCCGCAGGGCTGGCGGCAGAGTCAGGCGTTCCAAAGTCTCGATGAACAGAAAGCCCATCAGGAAGCTGCCAATGACATTGATGCTCATCGTCGCGTAGGGGAAATCGCGACCGTAGACGGTTTGCACGAGATTCGTCTGCGCATAACGCGCCCAACAGCCCAGCGCGCCGCCGATGGCGATCGCAACATAAGTCCACATCGCGAGTTCCCGTCTCCCGTTATCACGTCAAAGTGAGCGCCAGGACGATCACCAGCAGCAGCCCGATCAGGCTGAGATAAAAATTGAGATGACCAGACTGCAACAGGCGCAATTTGCCGGCGAGGGCGCGAACCGCCCGAACAGCAGGTTCGAACAACCAGGGGCCGAAGATCGGCGCCACGTCGTGCTCGAAGGCGAGCTTCTTGACGAAATAGCCGCCGGCGTCGGCGTCGCGTTCGGTGACGGCGGTCGGGCGGTAGACGAAGCTGTAGAACGTGCGCATCGCGTTCGAGAACGTCAGCGCCGTCGTCGCAGCGCGTGCGGGGTCGGGGGACAATCCGCCATACCAGACGGGGGACCGACGCACAGGACGCCGACGGCTCGCCAGGACGAGCGCCAAGGGCGCGAGCGACAGCAACGGCATCACGATGACCAGCAGCGACGGCGAGATGAACGCGAACTTCGCGGTGAGAGGAACCAGCAACAGCCCGTCGTGCATCGCGCTCGCCGCAGCGAGGGCGAAGTGTTTCGTCGTCGCGACATCGAGCGCCGCGAGCCAGACGGGCATCCCGGCGCTGAGGGCGAGAACCAATAGGCCCAGGAAACAGACCGCCGCCGAATACCAGGGCCGGATTGGCGTCGAGCGCCTTACGTTGCGTCCGAGAACGCCGATGCCGAACACTTTGACGAAGGTTGCGAAGGCGACCGCGGCCGTCAGGGCGAGACCGGCGCCGGCGAGCGCGAGGACCAGGCGTCCGGCGAGATTGGGCAGGTGGAAGCCTTGGAAGACGGTCTGAAAGACGAACCATTCGCTGACGAAGCCGGCCGTCGGCGGCATCGCGGCAAGGCTCATGGCGGCGATGAGGGCGCCGACGCCGAACACCCACGCGCTCCCCGCGCCGCTCATCGTGATGGCGTAGGTTCCGGTCGCGCGCCGCAAGCCGTCGGCGGTCAAGAACAAGGCGCCCTTCCCCAGGGCGTGGCCGGCCAAGTGCAACAGCGCCACGGTCCAGGCAAGGCCCGCCAGGTCGAGCAGGCGATAGCTGCGAAACAGCATCGCCGCGCCGAGCGCAGTAACCGCGATCGACGCGTTCTCGGCCGTGGAAAAGCTGAGCAGCCGGCGCCAATCGTCCTCCTGGAACGCGTAAAGGATGGTCAGGATGGCGCTGATCGTTCCGATCACGACGATGATGATCGCCAGCGCGGGGAAGCCGCCGTCGGGCGCGGGCGGGAGCCACTCGATCAGTCCGCGCGACAAGCCGAAGAACGCCGCATTCAATACGGCGCCCGACAGGATTGCGCCCGAAGCGCCGCTGCCGGCGCCATAGACGCCCGGGAACCACTCGTAGAACGGCAGCAATCCCAGCTTCGCGCCGAAGCCGATGAGGAGCAGCAGGCCGACGCCGATCTGCATGGCCGGCGTCACGCTGCCGACGGCGCCGACGAAGCCGGCAAAATCGAGCGAGGAGGTTCGAACGCCGAGAATGGCGACGGCGACGACGAGCGCGACGGCGCCCACTTCCAACAGGGCGAGCATGAATAGAACCGTTCGCCCGCGCGACGGTTCGAGCCGTTCCGACAGGATCATTGCGGCCCCGCCGAGGCTCATTGCCTCCCAGGCGGTGAGCAGCGCCGCCCCATTCTGCAGACCTGAGACGCCGAGCGCCCCGATGAGGCTCACCGCCGCGCCGAAGATCCAGCCGCTGCGGCCTCGCGGCGAGGGAGACCCCAACGCGCAGGCGAAAATCGCCGGCGTCAAGCCGAACCCCAACAACCACAGGGCCTCGGGCTCCAAGCGGAAGGCGACGGCTTCGCCCGCGAGCCGGACGGGAAGCGTGACCGTATCGGTCGCATCGGGAAGCCCGATGACCGCGCCGACGATTGCGCTGACGACCCCCAAGGTCAGCAGCGCCCGGCCGCGAGCCTCCCATCGCCCCGACAACGCGACGATCGCCGCGGCGACCCACAACAGAAACGACAGGAGGAACAGCGAATCAGGCGCCAATGCGTCCTCCTCTCACGCGTTGGGGAGCGCGGTCGAGAAACATCAACAGCGCTTCGATGAGGGCGGCGGGGTTGGGCGGACAGCCGGGGAGATAGAGGTCGACCGCAAGAACGCCTTCGAGGCCGGAGCCGCAGGCATAGTTGCCGCCCGGAATGCCTCCGGACACGGCGCAAGTTCCCACCGCCATCACCCAGCGCGGCTCCGGCATCGCGTCATAGGCCGCGCGCAAGGGCTCGAGCATGGCGCGCGTGACCGGTCCGGTCACCAGCAGCAAATCGGCGAAACGCGGCGACGGCGTGAAGAAGATGCCGAAACGATGGAGATTGTAAAACGGATTGTTCAGGGCTTGCAGTTCCGACTCGCATCCGTTGCAGGATCCGGCGTCGACATGGCGGATGTGCAGGCTGCGGCGGAACGCGCGTCTTTCCGCGCCGACGCCGGCGGTTGGGTCGGCCGGGTGTTTCGCCCAGACCAGATCCCCGCGGTTTGGCGTCCCGAACGCCCAATCGTGGGACGGTGTCATCGCTTCCGTCGGACAGGCCTCGGTGCAGAGCTGGCATACGACGCAGCGGCCGTAATCGACCGCGAGCCCGCTCTCCGAGGCTTCGATCGCCCGGGTTGGGCAGGCGTCGGCGCACTCGCGGCATCCCTCGCGGCAGGCCTCGGGATCGTATCGCGGCATGCCGAGAACGCCGTCCTGTCCGTCGGCGCCGTCGCCGACGGGCCAGGACGTCGTCGCCTTGCCGCTCGCCAGTCCAAACCAGGTCCACAGCGCCATCGCCGTCTCCTACCGATCGCAGCCGGCTACGGTGAGGCCGAAGCTCGCCTCGTTGATCGCGTAGTCCATCATGTTGGTGTCGTGCACTGTGAAGGGAAATGCGCGCCAGTTCGAGAACGACGGGGATTTGATTTTTACGCGCGCGAGCTTGCCGTCTGGGCCGACATGGACGGCGTAGAACAGCGAGCCGCGCGGCCCCTCGCTCCATCCCAATCCTTCGGACAACGGCGGCGCAACGCAATCGACGCGTATTTCCCCCGGCTCGAGCAGCAGCAGGACGCGCTGGCACTGCACGAGGCTCGCTTCGATCTCGGCAATGCGGACGCGCGCGCGCGCATAGGCGTCGCCCTCGGTCAAGGTCGTCACCGTCACGGGGAGCTCGGCGTAGTCGGCGTAAGGGTGGTCGCGGCGAAGGTCGCGGTCGAGACCGGAGGCGCGTTCCACAGGACCGGTCGCGCCTTGATCGAACGCCACGCGATGCAGAAGCGGCCCGGTGGTGATGAGCCGGTCGAGATGGCTTTCAGACGACTCGAGGCGGTCGACATAGGCCACGAAGTCCACCCGCAAGGCCTCCAGCGCTTCGCCCAATCCGTTGTCGGGCGCGAGATCGCGACGCAGGCCGCCCGGCGTCAGAATGCCGCGAAGGAAGCGGCTTCCCGTCAACCGCGCGTTCAGTTGCTTCACCCGCTCCTCCAGCAGCTTGCCCTCAGCTTCGCCGACTTTCAGCGTCGTCGTGTGGCAGAGATGGCCGAGGTAATGGAGGTGGTTGTAAAGGCGTTCGAGCTCCGCGACGAGAACGCGAAGCGCTCGGGCGCGAGCGGGCGCCTGGCAGCCTGCGGCGCGTTCGACGGCCTCGCAATAGGCGAGCGCATGGGCGACGCTGCCGACGCCGCTGACCCGCTCCGCCACGACGACGGCCTCTCCCGGCCGACAGCCTTCGAAGCATGTCTCCATGCCGCGGTGCTTGAAGAACAGCCGCGGCTGGTAATGGATGATGTGCTCGCCAACGTAGAAGAAGGTGAATTCCGCGGATTCGAAAACATCGGCGCGAATGGGCCCGAACGGCAGCTGTTGGACATCCTTGGCTTCGATGATCGGCAGATGGCGCTTGCTCTTCCTCGGCGGGTGTCCGAGATAGTTGCGGCCGTTGGCGGCAGGCGATGCGCCGTCGTGCAGCACGAGCGGATAGGGCTCCGGATGATCGGTGAACTCGATCCCATGGAGGTCCTTGATCTCGCGCTCGTACCAGCCGATGAGCGGCCAGATCGATGCGAGGCTGGGAACCGAGCGCGCCGATTCGAGGACCCAAATGTCGAAATCCTGCCGCCCGGGCAAGGCTGCGACATAGCGAACTTCCGGCTCGGCGCCGTTCGGCGACCAGGCGTAAGCGAACTTCATCCGCCCGCCGGAGTTGCGCAGCGCCCGCGCCTCGTCGGCGAGCGCATCGGTCGTGACCGGTCTGAGCCGAGCGCCTTTCATGGGTTCGACCCCGTCGTCTCGAGGGTTGTCAGCGAGCCGGCGATCGCCAGGAAATGATCCCATAAGGGCTGCGGCCACCACAGACCCATGACGATGAGCGGCAGGATCGCAAGCCACATTGGAACGACGCACCAAACGCTGATGGTAGGCAGCTTCTTGCGTTCTCGAGTAGGCTCTTCGAAATACATCTCGCGGAAATGATTGAGAAAACCGACGAAAACGACGATCAGCAGGACGGCGATCAAAGCGACGAGGAGCCAGCGGGATTCGGCGAGGCCGGCGCGAATGATCGCCAGTTCGCTGAGGAACAAGGCGAACGGCGGCGCGCCGGTGATGGCGACGGCGCCCGCGAGCCACAAACCGCCGAGAACGGGAAAGTGCTGGCCGACGAGGCGAATGTTGGCGATGCGCTTCGAGCCGTAGGCGCGCATGACGCTGCCGGCGCCGAAGAACATCGCGGATTTGTTCAACGAATGGTTCAACATTTGGTAGAGCGCGCCGGCGACGCCGAGCGCGCCGCCGAACCCGAAGCCAAGAGCGATGACGCCCATGTGCTCGACGCTGGAGTAGGCCATCAGCCGCTTCAGTCCCGTCTGTCGGACGATGAACAGGGCGGAGACGATGAGCGAGAAGACGCCGAGCGCGATCAGCGCGCCGCGCGCGACGAATGAGATTCCCGCCGCGTCCGCAATGGCGAGGTAGCGAACGATCCCAACCATCGCCGTGTTGAGCAACGCGCCCGACAGCAGAGCGGACACCGGCGCCGGGGCTTCGCTATGCGCGTCGGGCAACCACGTGTGCATCGGCGCCAGACCGACTTTCGTTCCGAAGCCGATGAGCACGAGAAGGAAAGAGAGCGAGGCCAGGGCGGGGTTGAGGCGGGGAGCGATCTGACGCAAGGCGCCCCACGTCATGTCGTAGGTCGGCCCGAGCACGAACGTCCCGCCCCAATAAAACAGGATGGTCCCGAGCAGCGCGAGGCTGATGCCGCTGGAGACGACGATGATGTATTTCCAGGCCGCTTCGATGCTCGTCGCCTCATGTTCGTAAGCGACCAGGAAGGTGCTGATGAGAGTCGTCACCTCGATCGCAATCCAGTAGAGCCCGGCATTGTTCATCAACGGGCCGACGAGCGTGCTCAGCGCGAACCCGGCGAACAGGGCGTAGAAGCGAAACAGGCGCCGGGGCTCGCCGATGAGGCGCATGTAGCCGACGGCGTAAATGGACGCCAGCAAGTACACGATCGCGGCGCACAGAATGGTCCAGGCGCCGAGGCCGTCGATGATGATGTATCGGTTCCAGAACACGGCCGTCGTTCGCGGCGTGACCAGCAAAATGGCGACGATCGAAGCGAACGATATCGCGCTGGCGATCAGGTTGATCATCTCCGCGGCCCGAGGCCGCCTGATGAGCACGATGAGGACGATCGCAACGGCCGGCGCCAGGATCATGGTTAAAGCGAGAGGTCCGACGGCGCTCATCAGCCCACCAACCGCTTGAGCTCGAGCGAGCTCGTCGTTCCCACGTGCGCCAAAAGATATCGAACGAGGACGCCGAAGCACGCCACGACCACGAGAAGATCGAACAGAATGACGATCTCGATCAGCAGCGGCATGCCCGGCACGAGGATCTGCGCGCCGAGGAACACTCCGTTCTCCAGCACCAGGAGGCCGAGAATCTGGCTGATCGCCTCGTGGCGTACGGAAAGCATCAGGAAGCCGATGAGCTTCATCGACAGCATGACGGTGAGCGCGAGGACGGCGATCGTTCCTGCAAGGTCGAGCTCCGCCCCGATGCGGTAGGAGACGGCGAGCGCGAAAACGACGGCGAACGCGCCGATGACCAGGCTCGAGCTCGCCTGCAGGATGACGTGGACTTCACGGTTGATCGCGAGCCGACGAATGATGCGCAGCAGCAGATATGGCAGCAGCAGGCCGCGGAACACCGCGGTGAGAATGGCCACGATGTAGAGCTCGGGGTAGCCGCCATAGAATCCGACCGCGGCCGACAGAATCGCGATGAGCCAGGACTGCGCCGCGAACGCGTAGAGGTAGTGCCTGAGCCAGCGCGAGCCGAGCATGACGAACGCCAACAACAGACTGCCGACCGCGAGAAGGCTGAACAAGGAAGCGGCGAGGGGATCGAGGTGGGCGGCAAGCATGGCGTCAACTCAGTTGCGTGCCGACGATGGCGAGGATGGCGAGCAGGAACGAGGCGGCGAGCGGCTCTTGATAACGATAGAAGCGCAGGCGCGATTGGGCTGTCTCCACGACCACGACGACGCACGCGACGACGAGAAACTTGAGGAGTAGCGCGACGATCGCGCCGGCGACGCCGAGCGGCGCCCCCACATAGGACAACCCCCAGGGGAACAGCAGCACGTTTGAGAAGATCGTATAGAGGATGAACTGCTTCATCATCGAGGCCCACTTGAGAACGGCGAGCATCGGGCCGGAATATTCGAGAATGCGCGCCTCATCGATCATATAGATCTCGATATGCGTGCTGGAGTGAATGGGCAGCCGATCGGTCTCGACCAGCAGCAGGATGAAGAACGCGGCGACGAGAAACAGGTGCGTCGGTCCCCAATAGATCGAGGGCTCGGCGACCAGCAGGTGATTGACGACGAAAGGCAGCATTGCCTTCGCCAGCAGCGTGATGCCGACGAAGACGAGAATCAGCGTCGGCTCGGCGAGGATCGTGACCATCACCGCGCGGCTCGATCCGATGCCGCCATAGGCGCTGCGCGTATCGAGGCCGGCGAGCGTGATCATGAAGGAGCCGAGCGTCAGGATCAGGCCGCCGCCGAGGATGTCGCCCATGTCGGACAGCGGAAGCGGATAGTTGGTCAGAACGGGGATGAGAATCGGAACCGTGAGCGTCGTGGTGAAGGCGACGATCGGCGCCGCCCAGTACAACCAGGACGCCGTGTCCGGGGCTACGATCTCTTTGTGCAACAACTTCCAGAGGTCGCGGTAGGGCTGGAAGACGCCCGGCCCCTGAGCGCGCTGGACGCGCTCTTCGAACTGGAGGATGACGCCTTGCAGCAAGGGCGCGAGCAGCAGCGTCGTGAGAACCTGCGCGAGTTGAAGGACGACGTCTCGCGCCATCATCGCAGTCCACTCGCGTCGCGCCACGAAGCCGAAGCGTCGGCTGCCTGACCAAGGCACAGAATGGACTGTAGCGTCAAGACATACACTCCCGTCTGCCAAAAAATGACGAAACAGGAGTCATCAGCCCCGAGGGCGGTTACAAGGCGAACTCCATCGCCTGATCCACACTCTCGACTCGCCCCCGAAGATTGTCAAGAGGGCCAGAAGATCAATAGCGTTGCTTTGCGGGAATAACGCCGCGAACGCCGCCGAGGGGATCGTCGACGTCGCCAGGGCGACGCGGGATCAGATGGATGTGACAGTGGAAGATCGTCTGGCCTGATACTGAACCGATATTGGCGCCGATGTTGAAGCCTTCGACGGAGGCGTCTTGCTCGACGATCTCCGCCCGCAGGCGGCGCAATAAATCATTGGCGGCTGCGATTTCGTCCTCAGTGAGATCGAAATAGGTCGGCGCATGCCGGTTGGGCAGCACCAACGAGTGGAGCGCGGTGACCGGGTTGACGTCTCGAACCGCATAAGCGAGTTCGTTGCGCGCGACGACCCGGTCGGAGCTCCGCAGCGCGCAGAAGATGCACGCCTGTTCGGCGCCCGCGTCCTGGTCGTTCGCTTTCTTCATTCGCGCCACCGCGCCGAGGAGAGATCGCGCGAGACGATCGCTCGCGCGTCCGCGTTCGCGGATTTCGGCGCCAACATAGGGCCGTTCGCTGCGGACGTCGACACGGCCGCGGCTCGGCCGCGGCGACCGAATCGAACGTCGCCGCCGTTCATCTCCTCTTGTCCGATGGTCATTGGCGAGCGGTTCATCGCTCGGGCGCGCTGCCGGGCACACGAGGCCGCGCAAAGTCCACGAACAACCTGCCCTGCCCGCGGACGGCCCGAGCCTCGGCGCAGCGCCCGTCAGGGCGCCCGCTCGCTGTGCCGTCTTCTCGCCCGGCGCCGCCGCCGACCGCCTCTACCTGGTCTCGGAAGGTTGCGTGATCGTCCCCCGCCCGCTGCCGGGCGGGCGGCGCTCGATCCTCGACATCCTCGGACCGGGGCGCCTATTCGGCTTCAGCGCCGGCGCCCCGACGTTCGGCGTGTTTGATCTCCGGGGCTCGCTCGGATATGTCGGTCGCGTCAACCCGAACCCCGCGGTCGATGCGCACACGAAGGGCGCTCCGGGCGCGACGAGCCACAACCTCTGCAACATCATGCCGCAGAATGCGAAGCTGGCGCTCGCCGAGAGCCCGAACCTCATCGATGGCGAGCGCATCGACGCCATCGTGCTGCCAGCCGTGGCGGCCAAGCCCCGCGTCGATATGACGCGGCTCGAGCCGACGACGCTCGGCGTCGAGACCCCGTGCGACATGTTCGACTACGAGCCGCCAAGCGGCGTCGAGGACCTCGGCGACAAGGGCTCGCGCGTGGGGTCTGTCGGCGTTCCCGGCAGGGGGCGCACACTCTACGTCCGCATGACGGCGAAGTTCTGAGCCGATGACCGGAGCGGGCGTTCCGCTGAAGGCCCATGGTCGCAAGCTCCTGACGCCGCGGCTCATCGCCGCTACGTTGAGCGTCGCTCTCCACGGGGCGGCGCTCGCAACCTTCGTCTGGCGCGGCGTTGCGCCGCCGCCGGCGACGACGACGATCGACATCGATATCGTCGCCGAGAATGCGCCCGCGGCGCCCGCTCGGGCCGAGCCGGCGCCTGAGCCCGCAGCCACCGCCGAGCCGACGCCGACTCCGGAGCCGACGCCCACACCGTCGCCGACCGCAGAACCGACGCCGAGCTCGTCGCCCGAGGTTACGCCCACGCCCACGCCCACGCCGGAGCCGACGCCAACCCCGACGCCAGCAGCTACGCCGACCCGGACGCCGAAGCCAATCTCGACGCCCACGCGAGCGCCCATTCCCAAGCCTGCGGCTTCCGTCCCTTATCCCCGCAAGCCAGCGCCGCCGCGGCGGGCGCCGGCGGCTCGTCCCGGCGCCGCCACGCCGGCGACCGGCGTGGCGGCCGAGGGAATCGCCGCGTCGGTGAGCGCGGCGCGCGCCGATTACGGCGCCCGGGTGATCGCCGAGATCAGAGCGCATAAATTCTATCCGCCCGCTGCGCTCGCGGCTCGCGAAACGGGTACAGTCGGCGTTCAGTTCACGATCGCGGCGTCCGGCGCCGTCGCCAGCGTCACCATCACCCACTCGTCGGGCTCGTCGGCGCTCGACTCTGCGGCGCGCGCGATCGTCGTCGGCATCCATCCGCCGCCCCCGCCGGGCGGCGCCTACACCGCCGCGACGCGGCTCGAATTCCTCACGCCGTGAAGCGCTCGCCGGCGCCCGCGGCCCAAGTCCGGGACTCCTACATGGAATCGATTTCGCTGTCGCCGCTCACCCTGTTCCTGCAGGCCGGGCCGGTCGGCAAAACGGTGATGATCGTGCTGCTCGTCGCCTCGCTGTGGTGCTGGCTGGTCATTTTCGAGGCGCTGATCGGTCTCTGGTCGCTCTCGCGCGCGCTCGGCGCCCCGCAGTCGCCGCTGCTCGCAGAGGTCGATGAACGCGGCGCGCGCGAAGCCGAGGAGCGCATCGAGGGCGAAACCGTCTCGGAGCGCCGCGCGCGGGTCGCCGAAGCGATGACGCGCTCGAGCCTCGCGATCCTGATGAACGCCGAAGGGGGCCTGGCGAATCTCGCCGTCATCTCGTCGGTGTCGCCGTTCATCGGCCTGTTCGGAACCGTCTGGGGAATCATGGCGAGCTTCGTCGGCATCGCTGCCGCCAAGGACACCAGCCTCGCCGTGGTCGCGCCGGGCATCGCCGAGGCGCTGTCGGCGACCGCCTATGGCCTCGCCGCGGCGATTCCCGCCTCGTTCGGCTACAACAGGCTCGGCGCGGCGTTCTCGCGCCTGGGCCAGCGGCTCGTCCATCGCGCCGCCGATCGCGCCGCCGAATTGTGCCGTCAACCCCACTGAGGTCCGAATGGGTTACGCCGCTCCCGATCCCTATCAGCGGCCGGGCTCGTTCCGGCCGCAGCCCGACATCAACGTGACGCCGCTCGTCGACGTCATGCTGGTGCTGCTCATCATCTTCATGGTGACGGCGCCGCTGCTCGCGGCTGGCGTCAAGGTCGAACTGCCGCGCGCGAGTTCGGCCGAGCCGCTCGACCCCAAGGCGCCGATCGTCGTCGCCATCGCCAAGGACGGTGAGCTGACGCTGGACGGCGAGACGGTCGATTCGGCCGACCTCGCCCCGCGGGTGAAGGCGAAGATCGGCGACGATTTTACGCGCGTCGTGCACCTGCGCGGCGACAAGGACGCCGCGTTCGGCGCGGTCGTTTCCGTGATGGACAGTCTGGCGGGCCAGGGCATCGTCCATCTCGCCATCGTCACCGAGAAGGCGCCACCGGCGCCCGAGCCGACGAAGTGACGCGGCCGGACGGCGCCCTGGAGGGCCTATGGCGGGGCTGATGCTGCAAGGGACAGGCTCGGACGTCGGCAAGTCGGTGCTGGTCGCCGGCCTCTGCCGCGCGCTCGTGCGCCGCGGCCTCGCGGTCAGGCCGTTCAAGCCGCAGAACATGTCCAACAACGCCGCCGTCGCCGCCGACGGCGGCGAGATCGGGCGCGCCCAGGCGCTCCAGGCGATCGCAGCGCGGGTCGAGCCGCATACCGACATGAACCCGGTGCTGTTGAAGCCGGAAGCCGATCGCGCCTCGCAGCTCATCGTCCACGGCCGGGTGCGGGGAACGCTGAAGTCGACGAATTTTGCCGAGGCGCGACGCAGCTTGTTGGCGGAAGTGATGCAATCTTATCGCCGGCTCGAGGCGCAATGCGACCTCGTCGTCATCGAGGGCGCGGGCTCGCCGGCGGAGATCAACCTGCGCCAAGGCGACATCGCCAACATGGGATTTGCGCGGGCGGCCGAGGTTCCGGTCGTGCTGATCGGCGACATCGACCGCGGCGGCGTCATCGCCTCGCTCGTGGGCACGCGCGCCGTGCTCGATCCCGACGACGCGGCCGTGATTCGCGGCTTCATCATCAACAAGTTCCGCGGCGATCCGGCGCTGTTCGCCGAAGGCTATGCGGCGATCGAGCGGCTTTCGGGCTGGCGCGGCTTCGGCGTGCTGCCCTGGCTCGCCGCCGCCAAACGCCTGCCGAGCGAGGACGCGGTCGTGCTGGAGAGCGGCGCCGCGCGCGCTCCGGCGCGCAAGCTCGTGGCCTGTCCGATCCTGCCGCGCATCGCCAATTTCGACGATCTCGACCCGCTGAAGCTCGAGCCGGAAGTGGAACTGGTGTTCGTGCCCCCCGGCGCGCCGATCCCGGCCGAGGCCGCGCTCGTCGTGCTGCCCGGCTCCAAGGCGACGATCGCCGATATGGCGGCGCTCCGCGAGCAGGGCTGGAATATCGACATTCTCGCCCACCGCCGCCGCGGCGGCCACGTGCTCGGCCTCTGCGGCGGCTACCAGATGCTCGGGCGCCGCATCGCCGACCCGCTCGGCATCGAAGGCGCGCCGGGCGAGATCGCCGGGCTCGGCCTCATCGACGTCGAGACCACGCTCGCGCCGGAAAAGGCGCTGCGGCGCGTCAGCGGTGAGGCGCTCGGCGCGGCGTTCTCCGGCTACGAGATGCATATGGGCGTGACCTCGGGGCCCGACGCGGCGCGCCCGTTCGCGATTCTTCACGGCGGCGAGCGCGACGGCGCCGTCAGCGCCGATGGCCGCGTGATCGGGACCTATTGCCACGGCCTGCTGGCTTCGACCGAGCTGAGGGCGGCGCTCATCGCACGCCTCGGCGCGACGAGCCGCGGCGAGCATTATGGCGCGAGCGTCGACGCGGCGCTCGATGAGATCGCCGCCGAGATGGAGCGTAACCTCGACATCGACGCGATGATCGCGCTCGCCGCGCCGCTATTGTAGCCGGGGGCGCTGACCCCGGCTGCCGGGGGCGCTGGCCCCGGCAGGGGGGTCGTCCTTCGACAAGCTCAGGATGAGGGCCCCCGGCTACATCTTGGCGGCCGACATAAAATAATTGACGCCGCAATCGCGCGACAGCGACCAGGCGCGCTTCAGGGGATTGTAAACGAGCCCCTGCGGGCGAATGCCGACGAGGCCGGCCGCGCGGAGGGCGGAGCGCAGCTCCTGAGGCGTCACGAACTGCTCCCAATGATGGGTGCCGGGCTCGAGCCAGCGCAGCACGTATTCGGCGCCGACCACGGCGAGCATGAAACTCTTCAACGTTCGGTTCAGCGTCGACAGCGCGATCATGCCGCCCGGGCGGACCAGCGAGGCCGCGGCAGCGACGAACGCGGGAACGTCGTTGACGTGCTCGACGACTTCCAGCGCGACGACGACGTCGAACGCCGCGCCCTCGCGCGCGAGGTCTTCCACTGTCCCGGCGAGATAAAAAACCTGCGCGCCGGTCTCCTCGGCGTGGGCGCGCGCGATCGCAATCGACGTCGGCGCCGGGTCCAAGCCGGTGACGTCGGCGCCCATGCGCGACAGCGGCTCGCTGATGAGCCCGGCGCCGCAGCCGATGTCGACGACGGTCAGTCCTTCCAGCGGCCCTCCGTTCGCAGGCGTGCGGCGGAAATGGGCGGCGATCGTGTCGCGCAGCCAGTTTAGGCGGATCGGGTTCATGCGATGCAGGGGCGCCATCGGACCAGAAGGGTTCCACCAGTCGGCGCCCACCGCGTCGAAGCGCCGCACCTCTTCCTCGATGACGCTCGCCGCTTCGGCCATTTTCCGCGATTCCCTTGTCCGAACGGGCGTTGACCACCCGGAAGCGCGCCTTTATACGCCCGCGCGGTCCGCGGCGCGAGCCGCTCTCTCCACCCGGAAATTTCATGTCCCGTCTGGTGATGAAATTCGGCGGCACCAGCGTCGCCAATGTCGAGCGCATCCGCAACGTGGCGCGCCACGTCGAACGCGAGGTCGACGCCGGCAACGAAGTCGCGGTGGTGGTCTCGGCGATGGCGGGCAAGACCAACGAACTGGTCGCCTGGGTGCAGGAGGCGGCGCCGCTCTACGACCCGAGCGAATACGACGCGGTGGTCGCTTCCGGAGAACTCGTCAGCGCCGGCCTGCTCGCCATCGTGTTGAAGGCCATGGGCCACGACGCGCGATCGTGGCAGGGCTGGCAGATCCCGCTCACCACCGACGGCGCGCACGGCTCGGCGCGCATCGCCGGCATCGACGGCGCCGAGATCGTCGCCGGCTTCGCCAACGGCCAGATCGCGGTCGTCGCCGGCTTCCAGGGCCTTCACGCCGCGACGCGGCGCGTGACGACGCTCGGGCGTGGCGGCTCGGACACGTCTGCGGTCGCGCTTGCCGCGGCGTTGCACGCCGACCGCTGCGACATCTACACCGACGTCGACGGCGTCTACACCACCGACCCACGCATCGTTCACAGGGCCCGGCGGCTCGACAAGGTCGCGTTCGAGGAAATGCTCGAAATGGCCTCGCTGGGCTCGAAAGTGCTGCAGGTGCGCTCGGTCGAACTGGCGATGGTGCACAAGGTGAAACTCTACGTGCGCTCGTCGTTCGACGATCCGGCCGCCGCCAAGCCAGGCACATTGATTTGCGACGAGGAGGACATCGTGGAACAGCAGGTCGTCACCGGCATCGCCTTCTCGCGCGACGAGGCGCAGATCACGTTACGCCGGGTGGCCGACAAGCCCGGCGTCGCCGCGGCGATTTTCGGCCCGCTCGCCGAGGCCAACATCAACGTCGACATGATCATCCAGGTCGTTTCCGACGACACCACCACGACCGACATCACCTTCACCGTGCCGAGCGCCGAATACACGCGCGCGATGGCGCTGCTCGAAGAGCGTAAAAGCGCGATCGGCTACTTCGTGCTCACCGGCGCCGAGGACGTCGTCAAGGTCTCGGCGATCGGCGTCGGCATGCGCTCGCACTCCGGCGTCGCCGCGCGCGCGTTCAGGGCGCTCGCCGACAAGGGCATCAACATCCGCGCGATCACCACGTCCGAGATCAAATTCTCGGTGCTGATCGACGAGGCCTACTGCGAGCTCGCGGTGCGCACGCTGCACTCGCTCTACGGTCTCGACCACGCTGCCTGACGCCGGGTCGGGGCACAGAAGCCTCTCCTGAAAGGCAACCTTGTAGCCGGGGTCGCTGACCCCGGCAGCCGCTCGACGACCGCGGCTACAATTGGCGGTCTTTCATGCATCAAGGTGCGCAAGATCGCATGGAAACTCACCCCGCCTTGTCGATGAGACTCCTCGCCGCCGCCCGCGCCTCCTTGGTGATTTCGGCGCCGGCGAGCATGCGCGCGATCTCCTCGCGACGCTCGCCGGCGCCGAGCGTGACCACGCGCGTGGCGACGCGCTCCCCGTCGCCGACGTCGTCCTTGACGATCTTGAAATGGCGCTCGGAGCGCGCGGCGACTTGCGGCGCGTGGGTGACCGCGAGCACTTGCGCGCGGACGGCGCACGGCTCACTGCCTCGAGTCGCGAAGCGAGGGATATTGAACAACCACAAACAGGTTAATTGACAATATGTACACAATCATGTATCATTCGGCTATGGGGCTCGAATGGATGAACTGCAGTTCGAGTGGGACGAGGACAAGGCGGCGCAGAATGTCGCGAAGCACGGCGTTTCGTTTCTCACCGCCGCCGAGACGTTCGCCAACGAGATCATCGAACGGATCGATGACCGAGAGGACTACGGCGAGCTGCGATTCATAACCCTTGGCCGTGTCGATACGGAAATCTGCCGGGTCGCCTACACATGGCGCGGCGAGAAGGTCATTCGGATCATCACGGCGCAGAAAGCGAGCAGAGATGAGCGAGAAACCTACTACCGTGAGATATTCCCTTAGCGAGATCAAAGCCAAGCGCGCGCGTGGGGAAGATCGAACTCGCGCCGATGCGCCCGAGGCGGAGTCGCTTGGCGAGGAGTTCTGGAAACAAGCGCGAGTCGTCATGCCGCGCGGCAAGACTTCCGTACATCTGCGGCTCGACAGCGACATTGTTGATTGGTTCAAGACGCACGGCAAAGGGCATTTGACGCGCATGAACGCCGTATTGCGCGCCTATGTCGATGCTCACCGGAACACGCCCTAGTTCGAGAGCGCCGCCCAAGATTTTTGCAACAAACCCACGCCCTTGAAAAAGTTGGACTTTCCTGTTCCTGAATTCTATTCCAGAATGAGCGGCTTGCTCCTTGACAAAACTACTGCTAAGCCGTATCGTTATGAATGACGAAAAATTCCAGTGGGATGAGCGCCAGGCTGCATCGAACATCGTCGAGCACGGCGTCACATTCGATGCGGCGCGGGACGTGTTCAAAGACCCCTTCGCCCTCGATTGGCTCGACGAGAGCGAGGACTATGGCGAAGATCGTTACGCCATCATCGGCATGTCCGAGAATCGACTGCTTTATGTCGCTTACACCATGAGAGGCGAAGCCATCCGCATTATTTCGGCGCGATTGGCTGAGCCGCAGGATCGAAGGAGATACCATGAGGACAACGAAACATGATTGGAGCCGCGCCGACGGGATGACGGATGAAAAAATTCATGCAGCCGCGCTTGCCGATCCCGATGCGCAGCCCCTGACACCGGAGAGGCTGGCGCATATGAAGCGGACGCCGCAGGTGAAGGTCATTCGCCGCGCGCTCGACTTGAGCCAAGAAGAATTCGCGGAGCGCTTCCGGATTCCTCTCGGCACCCTGAGGGATTGGGAACAGGGACGCAAAGACCCCGACGCCGCCGCCCGCGCCTACCTTGTCGTGATCGGGCGCAATCCCGCCGCCGTGAGCGAAGCCCTTCACCCCGCGCCATGACCGACGATTCCGATATCCGGGAGGGCATTACGGGGACGCCATATAAATTGCATATCGCGGCGCGCGCCGCAGAAACGCGAGTGGGGATTTGATATGGCGTCCCCGTAACACCCCTTTGACACCCCTTTGTAACACCCCCTTGGACGCTAGCTACCCGGGAACGCCTGGAGGCTCATTCGCAAGCGAATGATATGGTTCCTGCCGCTTTCTCACGCTCATATGCTGCCCTGACATCGAATCTATAGACAGAAAACGCATCGGAACATTTTCTTGCCCTTGCTTCAGCAATCGAAGTGATACACGTATTCATCCTATCAACCTCATCGTTCGGATTGTCCGGTGCACAAACGCGTTTAATAAATTCTGACTTCTCTACGCCGACTAACTCGATTGCCTTATTATATTGATAGGTAAAATAATCGTGACGTTCCGTGTGCTCTAGGCGCACCTTATTCCATTCTAGATTCGATTCTAGGCGCTCTTTATTCCATTCTAACAACGCACCAATCAGCTGAAATCTATCGTTGATGAACACCAAGGCGCCGGCGACAAGGATAATAGTTGAAATAACGTTGCAAATTGCGATGATTCTTAGCAATGGCCCCTCCTTTTCCAGAATGTGGAATTACACTACTCAGGCCGGATATCCTCGTCAAGCAACACCCCCGCTCCGATCCTATCGAGGCAACAGACAGGGATTACGGTGACAAGCCCGTGTTTTACTATTTAAGCCGAGCTTCGAAAATAGGAATTGACGGGGGTGTCCGCCTCAAATGCGTGTCAACTCGAATGCCATTCATGCAGTCGTTTCCATGCCGAGGCGGCGTTCGACGCGGCGCAGGCGGTCGTCGAGTTCCGAAATGAGCACGCCGTGTCCGATGACGGTCGAGTGGTAGTCGGTCACGGCGCGCCGCAGGCCAACAATCTGCTCGGAAAGCTCCTTGCGTGTCATGTCGATTTTGCCGTCGAGGCGATGCAAATCGGAGGCGAAGTCGGCGCGCAGCGAGCGCATTTCGGAGCGCATTTCGGCAGCGTCGACCTTCTGATCGATTTTCGCTTCGATCCTCGCGATATCGCCGCGCATTTCGCGCAGCAGCTGTAGAACGAGGTTGTCGGGCTCGCTTTCGGCCATGGACGGTCCTTTCCTCTACAGTCTAGCAGATCCACCCTGGGTCGGACAGCGACGGGCCTCGCCAGGAATGTGTAGCCCCCGCTCTCACCCCGCCTTCTCGATGAGGCTTTTCGCCGCCGCGCGCGCCTCCTTGGTGATGTCGGCGCCGGCGAGCATGCGGGCGATCTCCTCGCGACGCTCGCCGGCGCCGAGCGTGACCACGCGCGTGGCGACGCGCTCCCCGTCGCCGACCTCGTCCTTGACGATCTTGAAATGGCGCTCGGAGCGCGCGGCGACTTGCGGCGCGTGGGTGACCGCGAGCACTTGCGCGCGGGCGGCGAGGCGGGCGAGGCGCTGGCCGATCGCGTCGGCTACGGCGCCGCCGACGCCCGTGTCGATCTCGTCGAACACCAGGGTCGGCGCCGTGCCGCGCTCGGCGAGCGAAACCTTGAGCGCGAGCAGGAAGCGCGCCAGCTCGCCCCCGGACGCGACCTTCATCAGCGGGCCCGGCCGCGAGCCGGGATTGGTCTCGACCACGAACTCGACCCGGTCGAATCCGTCGGCGGAAACGAGCGCGTGGTCGGCCAGGACGGGCGCAACAAAGCGCGCGCGCTCGAGTTTTAGCGGCGGCAATTCGGCGTTGACGGCGGCAGCCAACGCATCGGCCGCCTCCGCTCGCGCGCGAGACAACGTCGCCGCCGCTTCGAAATACGCGGTGGAGGCGGCCGAAACGTCGCGCTCGAGCCGCGCGACGCGCGCTTTGCCTTCGCTCAGGTCCTTCAGCTCCGCCGCGTATTTCTCCGCCAACGCCGGCAGCGCCTCGACCGGCGTCGCATATTTGCGCGCCATGCCGCGCAGCGCGAACAGCCGCTCCTCGCAGCGCTCGAGCTCCCGCGGATCGAAATCGCAGGCCCGCAACGCGGCTTCCACCGATTGCGTCGCGGCTTCCAGCGCTTCCATCGCCTCGTCGAGCGCCTTGACGCTGGGCTCGATGAGGTCCGGCGCCTGCGGCATGCGCCGCTGCAGCCGGCGCGAGATGGAGGCGATGAGCGGCAGCAGCGCCGAATTGCCGGTGAGATTGTCGTGGGCTTCGCGGATGTCGGCGGCGACCTTCTCGCCGTGCATCATGCGTTGGCGTTCGTCTGCGAGCGCCTGCTCCTCGCCGGGCTTGACCGCGAGCTGGGTCAGCTCCTCGCTCGCATGGCGGGCGAAATCGGCGGCCTTCTCGGCCTCGGCGACGGCGGCGCGCTCGCGAGACAACTCGCCCTCCTTCGCGCGCAGCGTTGCGAACGCCGAACGCGTCGCCTCGACCTCGGCGCCGAGACCGCCGTAGGCGTCGACCAGGGCGCGATGGGTCGCCGAATCGAGCAGCGCGCGCTCGTCGTGCTGACCATGGATCTCGACGAGGTCCGCGGCGACGGCGCGCAGCGTTTGCGCGCTGACCGACTGGTCGTTGACGAAGGCGCGGGTGCGGCCGTCCGCCATCTGCATGCGGCGCAGGATCAGCTCGCCCTCGAAGCCGATGCCCTGTTCGGCGAGCGTCTTGGCGATCGCGTGATCGAGCGGGAGCTCGAACGCGGCGGTGACCTGGCCCTGGGTCTCGCCGTGACGCACCAGCGCGCCGTCGCCGCGCACGCCGAGCGCGAGCGAAAGCGCGTCGAGCAGGATCGATTTGCCCGCTCCGGTCTCCCCGGTCAGGATCGTCAGGCCGCGCGAAAAATCGAGATCCAACCGATCGATCAGCACGATGTCGCGGATCGAGAGTCGGGCGAGCATCATCCCCCCCGAAACACGCCTCAGGAAGGCGCGACTATGTGATAGAGCTTGGAGATCCAGGAGGCCTGGTTCTCGTGGGGCTCGAGTCCGCCCGATTTCAACAGCGCATAGGCGTCCTTGTACCACTCGCCGTCCGGGAAGTTGTGGCCGAGGACCGCCGCCGCGGTCTGCGCTTCGTCCTTGATGCCGAGCCCGAGATAGGCTTCGACCAGCCGGTAGAGCGCTTCTTCCGCATGACGAGTCGTCTGATAGGTTGCCAGCACGTTGCGGAACCGGTTGATCGCCGCGGTGTAATTGTGGCGCTCGAGATAAAAGCGGCCGATCGACATCTCCTTGCCGGCGAGTTGATCCATCGCCACCTGGATCTTGAATTTGGCGTCCACCACATATTCGGACGTCGGATAATCCCGGACCACGTCCTGGAAGGCGGCGAGAGCTTTCTGCGCTTGCTCCTGGTCGCGCGAGACGTCGAGGATCTGCTTGTAATAGCTGCTCGCTTCGAGATACTTGGCGTAGGCGTCCTGCGGGTCTTTCGGATATTCCTTGACGTAGCGCTTGGCCTGCTCGGAAGCGGTGTCGAAATCGCCCGCCTGGTAATTGGCGTAGACCGACATGATCAGGCCCTTGCGCGCCCAGTCGGAACCCGAAAAGCGCTTGCCGAGATCGCTGAATTTGGTCGCCGCGGCCTGCGGCGCGCCGACCTCGAGGTCGCCGAGCCCCTGATCGTAAATCTTGCTCGCCGGGACATTGGGGTCGATCACCTGCTTGTATTTCTCGCCGGCGAACGGATTGAGGTCGTCGAGCGAGAACGAAGAGCAGCCGGAAAGGCCGACCGCCGCGCCGATCGCCGCGGCGACGGCCACAGCGCGGCGGCGCCTGTGCGCCGACAGGCGCTTCGACGGTCCATTGTTGGCAAGACTATTCATACGCTCGCTCGGCTCGGCATGTCCCACCGCGGCGGCGGGGGTGAAACGTTCGGCGGTGGCTTACCCCAACTGGCGCCGATGCGCCACAGGGTTCGGGAAAGGCGTTGCGCCGCGTCGCGACTAAAGCTCGATTATGGCGCCATCGCGCCGAACGGCCGCTGCAAACGCCAGCTACGCGCGAGCGCGCTCTGAATAAAGGCGGGGAATCAGTCGACGTTGGCGGCGAAGGCCGACGCCGCGAGTGCCGAAGCGATCCTGGCGCCGGCGCGATAGCGGCGCGGCGCGCCTTCGATCACCTCATAAGCGCTGCGATCGGCGAACAAGGCGCCGAGCATGGCGCGGTTGAGGGTGTGGCCGGGGCGATCGGCGACATAGGCGCCGAGGATCGGCGCGCCGGCGAGCGCCAGATCGCCGATCACATCCAGGGCCTTGTGGCGCACGAATTCGTCGGGGTAGCGCAGGCCCTCGGGATTGAGAATGGTTTCGCCGTCGAGGGCGACCGAGTTCTCCAGCGAGGAGCCGAGCGCAAACCCCGCCTGCCACAGCCTCTTGACGTCGGCGATGAAGCCGAACGTGCGCGCGCGCGCGATCTCGCGGCGGAACGTTTGCGGATCGACGTCCAACACGCAACGCTGCCGGCCGATCACCGCGACCGGAAAATCGATGCCGACGTCGACGCGGAAGCCGGAAGCCGCGGGCCTGAGCTCGGCTCGGGAACGGCCCTGCTCGACCCGAACCGGCTCGAGGACCTTGATGAAGCGGCGACGGCGCGCCTGGGTCACCACGCCGACGGAGTCGATCGCGGCGACGAATTGAGCCGCCGAACCGTCCATGATCGGTATTTCGGGGCCGTCGATCTCGATCAGCGCGTTGTCGATATGGAGACCGGCAAGCGCGGCCATCAGATGCTCGATCGTCGCGACCGAAACGCCGGTCGTGTCGGCGATCACCGTGCACAACGCGGTCATCGTGACATTCGACCACTTGGCTTCGATGAGCCGCTCGCGGCCGCCGGGCAGGCCGCTGCGCAAGAACACGATGCCGGAATCCGCATCCGCGGGATGGATCATGATGCGCGCCGGCGCTGCCGAATGAACTCCCAGACCCGACACTTCGACACGGTCAGCCAGAGTGGCCTGGTACCCACTTCTCATGCGAAAGACCCCCGCCGCCTCGACGATTTCCGATAAACCGCCAAGTCCCTCTCCGCTCTCGCAACCGACCGAATTTCGCCTTCGCCGGCCGCCAGAATCGGATCCCTCACGCACGGGCGATCTAGCTTTTCGGAGTCGCCACGCGCAATTTGGCATACGCGCGGACTTCGCGGCGACCAAATCACCTTTCGTGAAAGAACGTTACAATTGCGGAAAGGGAAAAATGTGTCGGTTAAATTTCCGTAAACACGAAAGCTAGAGCGCGACCGAGACGAGCCTGATCGCTTCGGCTCGGTCGCAGGGGCAGTCCGCGGCGGCCGCGCCGCGGTCATGTCTCGAGGGCGGAGCAATGCGCTCAACCGCCGGGCTGGCGGCGCAGAAACGCCGGGATCTCGAGCTGGTCGTCGTCGCTCGCCGCCGGGCGCGGGGTCGACCGGCCCATCGGGTCGAGCTGGCCGCGCGCCGCGGGACGCTGCGGCACGGGACGCGGCGCCATGCGGGCGGCGTCCGCCGCCGGCGCCTGCGCTGCGCCGAGCGCGATGAGGCTCGGGTTGAGCTGCGCGCGCGGCGGCGCGGCCTGCGTCTCGCCCTCGTGGCGGTTGATGCCGAAGGCGGCGAGCTTCTCGAGCAGCGTCTTGCGGCGTTCGGCCTGCGGCGCGGCGACGGCCGCCGGTTCGCCGCGCTGGGCGCGAATCTGCTGTTGCACGATCGGCGGCAGTTCGTCGATTTCCGGCATGCGCGGCGCACGCACGATCGGCTCCGGGGCCGGGGGCAGGAAGGGCTCCTCAGCCGCCGTCTCTTCGTCCGCAGCGCTCCCGGCCGGCTCGGTCTGCGTGAAGTACTCGGGGCGCTTCTGGGCCGGGCGCACCTCGACTTCGCCGCGCCGGTCGACGATCTCGGTCGCGGCCAGCGTCTCCGCGAAGGCCTCGACGATGATCGGGGCGGCGACGGCAGCCGCCGCGCCAGCCGTCGGGGCGGCCGCGGGCCGCTGAGCGCGCGCGAGAGCGGGGGGCTCCTGGCGCGGCGCCGACGCGATCAGCTCGGGCATCTGGCCCTTGATGTGGTCGATGCCGGTCGCGACCACGGACACTCGCACCACGCCGTCGAGCCCCGAATCGAAGGTCGCGCCGAGGATGATGTTGGCCTCTTCGTCGACCTCCTGGCGGATGCGGCTCGCCGCCTCGTCGACCTCGTAGAGGGTGAGGTCGTTGCCGCCGGTGATCGAAATGAGCAGGCCGCGCGCGCCCTTCATAGATACTTCGTCGAGCAGCGGATTGGCGATCGCCGCCTCCGCCGCCAGCACCGCGCGCCGCTCGCCGGTCGCTTCGCCCGTGCCCATCATCGCCTTGCCCATCTCGCTCATGATCGAGCGCACGTCCGCGAAGTCGAGATTGATGAGCCCTTCCTTGACCATCAGGTCGGTGATGCAGGCGACGCCGGAGTACAGCACCTGGTCGGCCATCGCGAAGGCGTCCGCGAACGTCGTCTTCTCGTTGGCGACGCGGAACAGGTTCTGGTTGGGAATGATGATTAGGGTGTCGACGCTTTTCTGCAGTTCGGCGATGCCCTGTTCGGCGACCCGCATGCGCCGGCCGCCCTCGAAATGAAACGGCTTGGTCACCACGCCGACGGTGAGGATGCCCATTTCGCGCGCCGCCCGGGCGATGACCGGCGCCGCCCCGGTGCCGGTGCCGCCGCCCATGCCGGCGGTGACGAAGCACATGTGGGCGCCGGCGAGGTGGTCGTGGATTTCTTCGAGGGCCTCCTCGGCCGCCGCGCACCCCACCTCCGGCTTCGAGCCGGCGCCGAGACCTTCGGTCACCTGCAGGCCCATCTGAATGATGCGCTCCGCGCGAGACGAGGCGAGCGCCTGGGCGTCGGTGTTGGCGACGATGAAATCGACCCCGACCAGGCCGGAGACGATCATGTTGTTGACCGCATTGCCTCCGGCGCCGCCGACGCCGCAAACCATGATCCTGGGCTTCAGTTCCCTCAGTTCGGGAGCTTTTAGATTGATCGACATTGCAGGCCTCTCGATATTCTCTTCGTCGAAACGCCCGCCGGCGCCGACATCCGGTTTCGAATCCAGCGGGCCCGCGCCGCGTCCGCACGCGCCCTTCCGCTCCCGCTCTAAAAACTCTGATTGAGCCACTGCCGCACGCGTCCGATGTACCCGTCCTCGTCCGCCCTGGGGTTCGCGGCGCGCTTGGGCTCGAAATGTTCGAGCCCCGCCACCTGCGGATAGATCATCAGGCCGATGGCGGTCGCGAAAGCCGGCGATTTGGCCGACTCCGGCAGCCCCTCGACGCCGAGCGGGCGGCCGAGGCGCGCCTGCGGCGAGATGATCGTGCGGGCGAGTTCGGGCAGGCCGGTCAGCTGGCTCGCGCCGCCCGTCAGCACCAGACGGCGGCCGACGAGCGCGGCGTGGCCTGCATTGCGCAGCCGGTCGCGCACCAGTTCGAGGATCTCTTCGACGCGGGGGCGGACGATGCGTACGAGTTCGGATTTGGGCGGATAGCTCGGGTGATCCGGGTCGTCGCCGGCGCGGTGCACGGCGATGGTCTCGCGGTCGTCCGAAGGCGAGGCGAGGCAGGCGCCGTGCAGCGTCTTCAAGCGCTCCGCGTCGGCGAGCGATACCGAGAGGCCGCGCGCGACGTCCATCGTCACGTGATTGCCGCCGACCGCGACCGCATCGACATGGGTCAGGCGGTCGCCGGCGAACACGGCAATCGACGTGCTGCCGCCGCCGAAGTCGACGAGCGCCGCGCCGAGCTCGGCTTCGTCGTCGACCAGCGTCGAAAGGCCCGAGGCGTAGGGCGACGCGACCATGGCTTCCACGCCGAGATGGCAGCGTCCGATCGCGACCATCAGGTTGCGCGCCGCCGCCGCGTCGCACGAGGCGACCGCAAGCTCCGCTCCGAGTTCGTCGCCGATCATGCCCTTGGGGTCGCGGATGCCGGTCTGCGCGTCGAGCCGGAAGCCTCCGGCGATGGCGTGCAACACCGCGCGCCCCGGCCGGGCGCTCGCGGCGCTGGCGGCTTCGATGACGCGATGCAATTCGTAGTCGCCGACCGCCTGGCCGCGGACGCTGATCTTGGCGGCGAGCCGTTCGGAGGAGAGACGCCCCCCCGACATGTTGACGATCACGCTCTCGACCGTGGCGCCGGCCATGCGCTCGGCCGCGTCGATCGCGAGCCGTATGGCGTTCTCCGCGGCCTCCAGGTCGACGATGGCGCCAGCCTTGACGCCGCGCGAGCGCTGATGGCCGAGGCCGAGCACCTTGCAGCGATGGGTGCGGCCGCGCAGGGTCTCGGCGCGTTGCATCGGCGTCAGTCGCGCGATCATGCACACGACCTTCGAGGCGCCGACGTCGACGACGGCGAGGACGGCGCTGCGGCGCGGCGGGATCTGCCGCATGCGCGGCGTGAGCGGCTTGAACATCATTGCGCCCCGCTCTTTTTCGGCCGAGCCGCAGCCCTGGCGGCCACGGCGTCGGGGGTGAGCCGCACGAAGACCTTGCCTTTGGCGCGCAGGTCCACCGACAGGATCTCGCGCTCCAGCAGACGCGAATCGCGCTCGAGGCTCAGCAAGGTCGAGATCGCCGAGAGCGGATCGGCCTCGGGCAGTTCGATGTCGACGCCGTTGCGCAGGCGCAGGTTCCAGCGACGGCCGTCGACCAGCACGCCGGCGGCGACCCGCGGCTTCAGTTCTGCGGTCGAATCGAGCAGTTCCTGAAATTCCGGCAAACGTTCGTTGGCGCCGGCGCCCACCACGAACGGCAGACCGGCAATGTTCTGGTCTTTCAATTCGTCGATCACCGCGCCGTCCTCGGCGACCGTCGAGATTTCGCTGTTTTTCTGCCAGAGCGCGGCCGGCGTGCGTTCGACGATCTCGATCACGATCTGCCCGGGATAGAGCTTGCGCACGCTCGCCTGCTTGACGAGCGGATGGCTCTCGAGCCGCCTGCGCGCGGCGTCGACGTCGAAGAACGGCATGGAAATCTTCGGATTGATGCCGGCGATGGCGAGCACTTCGGCCGGCGTCAGCCGCGATTGGCCGGTCATGGTGATCGTCTTGACGCCGAAGCCTAGCTCGCGGGCGCCGAAATCGTCGAGGCTGCCCTCGGTGGCGACGAACGCCTGGTATTGGCCGCCGCGCACGAAGCCGACGGCTGCGGAGGCGCCGAGAAGGCCGATCGCCAGCACGAAGCCCAGGCCGTGGGGCGCCGGCCGGTGCAGGCTGAAGCCGAACGGCAGCGCCTCCCGCCGCGCCCGCTCGCCGCGCAGCAGCACGGCAGCCGGCGCAGCCGCGGCGCCAGCAAAGGCCGGCTCGGCCTCACGCCGCCAAGGCCAGCTGCCGCTCAACGATTGCACGACGCGTCCTCCACCATCCATTCCACCAGTTCGCCGAACGACAGGCCGCCATGTGCGGCCATTTCCGGCACGAGCGAAGTTTCGGTCATCCCGGGCTGGGTGTTGACCTCGAGGCAGACGAGCTCTCCGTCCTCGCCCTTCGTTTCGTCGAAGCGGAAATCCGCCCGACTCACGCCCCGGCATCCCAGCGCGCGATGCGCCTCGAGCGCCAAGTGTTGAATCGCGTGGTAAATTTTCGGTTTAAGTTGCGCAGGCAGCACGTGGATCGAGCCGCCTTTGGCGTATTTGGCGTCGTAGCCGTAGAAGGCCTCCGACACCGGCCGGATGTCGATGATGTCGGTCGCGCGGTCGCCGATCACCGCGCAGGTGAGCTCCAGCCCGGCGACGTAGCGTTCGGCGATGAGGCGGTCGCCATAGGGCCAGTCCTCGCGGCCGACCTCCTGCGGAGGATGCGAGCGATCCTGCTTGACGATGACGACGCCGAACGACGAGCCCTCGCTGACGGGCTTGAGCACGTAGGGCGGCTCCAGCGCATGACGGCGCGCAGCTTCGTGGCGATCGACCACGCGGCCCGGCGGCACGGGAATGCCGGACGCCGCGAGCACCGCTTTGGCGAGGTCCTTCTGCATCGCCAGAGCCGAGGCCAGCACGCCGGAATGGGTGTAAGGAACGCGCAGGATTTCCAGCAGACCCTGGATCGAGCCATCCTCGCCGCCCGGGCCGTGCAGCGCGTTGAAAGCGACATCGGGCTTCAGCGCCGCGAGCACGCCGGCGATGTCGCGCCCGACGTCGACGCGCGAGACGCGATAACCGCGCGCTTCGAGCGCGTCGGCGCAGCCGCGGCCCGAATTGAGCGAGACCGGCCGCTCCGCCGACCAGCCTCCCATCAGCACCGCCACGTGTTTCATCGCCGCTCTCGAACCCCTCGGCCGCCGCTGCCGTTAAGAGACGATTAATGCGGGAGCGTAAACGAGGGCTTAACCTGCGGCGCTCCCGGACGGGAAATTGCCGATCGAAATGCGGTCCCGAGGGAGTCGAATTATTAACACTTATTATTAGTTAAAATCGGAACGGGCCGCGCCGAACCGGAACGACTTGCCAACGCGACGGCCGCCCCCTATCCTTACAGCGCTTCGCAAGGGAATCGAATCCTTTTCGAACGAGCATCTTTCTCCTGTTCGAACCGCGCCCTGGCGTGGGGCGGGGATGGGGAAGTTCGAAGGGTCGGCTCCGCGGGAGGCGCAATTGCGCTCCTTCGCCGCCTTCTTCATCCGACGCGTGAAGTCTCGGATGCGGGGTTTGCGGTCGAAGCCGGGATGCGCCGCAGAGGGCGGCCGTTCGGGGCCAGCGCGACTTGCCGCGAAGCATCGGCGCCTGGAGGCGCCCCTCGATCGGCGACGAGGATGTGTGCGCCGAGTTCAGGGTCGCCGGTTCCAAAGGTTCAAATGCCGAGGTCGTCGAGAAATGTCCGCCAAGCCGTCCGTTCGAGGGCGGTCTGGGGTTTTTCCGGCGTGATTTCATTCGCCGGGCGGCGTCGGGAAGGCTTCATTCCCGGCGGGCGCCCGTTGCACGCGTCTTCCCACGTTCCCAACATGATCGCCGCGCGCCAGGCTCGCCCTCGTCCCGTCCGGACAGGCGAGCCGATGCGGCGGCGCGAGAGAGTTCTACATGGCAAACAAGATGATCATCGATGCGTCTCATCCCGAAGAGACGCGCGTCGTCGTGCTGAGAGGTAACCGGGTCGAGGAATTCGATTTCGAAGCCGCCAGCAAGAAGCCGCTCCGCGGCAACATATACCTGGCGAAGGTGGCGCGCGTGGAGCCGTCGCTGCAGGCGGCGTTCGTCGACTATGGCGGAAACCGGCACGGCTTCCTCGCCTTTTCCGAAATCCATCCGGACTATTATCAGATCCCGGTCGCGGATCGGCAGGCGCTGCTCGAGGAAGAGGCGCGCGCCCATCTCGATGACGAGGACGAGCCGAATGGCGAGCGCCGCAGTCGCCGTCGTCGCCACCCGCGTCAGCAGGAACAGACGTTGCGCGCCGACGACGGCGAGACGATTTCGGCGCCGGCCGAGGCCGGAGAGGCCGCCGAGCGCGAGTTCGGGCCTCTTGCAGCGCCCGGGTCGGTGTGGGTCGAGCCCGCCGCGGAGCAGGACAACGAACCGCCCGAAGCCGTCATCGAGGCTCGCGCCGCCGTCGAGCCGGCGCCGCCGGCCGACGAGGCGTGGGCGACCGATTTCGAGCCCGCGGTCGCCGCGCCGCTCGACAGCGCGGCCGTCGAAACCGCCGAAAGCCTCGAATCGCCGCCGCCGATGACGGCCCCGGACTTCGTGGCGCCCACCGGGTCCGGCCCCGTCGATGTCGAGTTCCAGGACGTCGAGCCCTTCGAGACCGAGGCCGCGGCCGAGCCGTTCGAGGACGCCGACGAATACGTCGAGCCCGCCTACGATCGAATCGAGGCCGTCGAGCCGGCGACGGAGGACGATGACGAGCCGGAAGTGACCACGCTCGGCGGCGCCGGATCGGAAGAAACCGAGATGCGCGCGCCGCGTCCGCGCGGCGACGACGAGGGCGAGCCGGTCGAAGTGGTTGGCGGCGACGCGATGGACGAAACGCCGCGCCGCGCGCCGCGTCTGCGCCGCACGTACAAGATTCAGGAAGTGATCAAACGCCGCCAGGTGCTGCTGGTGCAGGTCGTCAAGGAGGAGCGCGGCAACAAGGGCGCGGCGCTCACGACCTACCTGTCGCTCGCCGGCCGCTATTCGGTGCTGATGCCCAACACCGCGCGCGGCGGCGGCATTTCGCGCAAGATCACCAACGCCCAGGATCGCAGCCGCCTCAAGAGCATCGCCGAGGAGCTCGACGTGCCCGAGGGCATGGGCGTCATTCTGCGCACCGCCGGCGCCTCGCGCACCAAGCAGGAGGTCAAGCGCGACTTCGAATATCTGCTGCGCATGTGGGAGACGGTGCGCGAGACCACGCTCGCCTCTTCCGCGCCCATGCTCGTCTACGAGGAAGGCTCGCTGATCAAGCGCGCGATCCGCGACCTCTATACCAAGGACGTCGAGGAGATCGTGGTCGCCGGCGATGCCGGCTATCGCGAGGCGCGCGCCTTCATGCGGCTGTTGATGCCCAACCACGTGAAGGCGGTCGTCGCCTATCGCGACGTTCAGCCGGCGTTCGCCAAGGCCGGCGTCGAATCGCAGCTCGACGCGATGTTCTCCAACCAGGTCACGCTGAAGTCGGGCGGCTACATCGTCATCAACCAGACCGAAGCGCTGGTGGCGATCGACGTCAACTCCGGCCGCTCGACGCGCGAGCACAACATCGAAGACACCGCGCTGCGCACCAACCTCGAGGCGGCCGACGAGATCGCCCGCCAGCTCCGTCTGCGCGATCTCGCGGGCCTCATCGTCGTCGACTTCATCGACATGGAAGAGTCGCGCAACAACCGCGCCGTCGAGCGGCGCATGAAAGAAGCGCTGAAGAATGATCGCGCGCGCATACAGGTCGGGCGCATCTCGCACTTCGGCCTGCTCGAGATGTCGCGCCAGCGCATCCGCACCGGCGTGCTCGAAGGCTCGACCGTGCCCTGCCCGCACTGCATGGGCGCCGGCGTCGTGCGCTCGACCTCGTCGATTGCGCTGCACGTGCTGCGCGTGCTCGAGGACTCGTTGATCAAGTCCTCGACCCACGACGTCATCGTGCGCACGCGTTCCGCGGTCGCGCTCTACATCCTCAACCAGAAGCGCGCGCATCTGCACGACCTCGAGCAGCGCTTCGGCATCGCGGTATTCGTCGAGGCCGACGACACGCTGAGCGGCGCCACCTATCACGCTTTCGAGCGCGGCGAGCCGGCGAGCGGCCGGCGAGCGAGCGAGGCCGAGCTCGAGCATCGTCCCGCCGGCTACGGCGCGCCGCCGGACGACGAGGACTTCACGATCGAGGAGATCCCCGAGGCCGAGGAGGAGGCCGAAGCGCCCGAGGCAGTGGCGGCGGACGAAGAGATCGAGCCGGCCGAGATCGACGCCGAGGCCGAAGCCGAGGGCGAGGAAGCGCGGGGCGATGGCGAGGATGGCGAGCGCGGCCGCCGGCGCCGGCGCCGGCGCCGGCGTCGCGGCGGCGAGCGGCCCCCGGGCGAATTCGTGGCCGCCGAAGCGCCGCAACCCGACGACGAGGGGCTCGCGGTCGTCGCCGAGATCGGCGGCGATTTTTCGGCGCCCGCGGCGACTGCGCCCGAAGAGGACACGCGTGCGGGTTCGCGGCGGCGGCGGCCGCGCCGCGGCCGGCGCGGCGTCGATCGTTTCGCGGGTCCGGGCGGCGAAGAGCCGGCGAGCGGCGGGGAGATCGAGGCGGAGGGGCACGCCGCGGGCGCCGATGCGACCGCGGAAGCTGCGGAGCCGTTCGAGCAGCCGGAGCTGCCCTGGCACACGCCATTGGCTGCGGCGGAGCCCGCCGAACCCGTACCGGTCTCCGTCGAACCGGTCCAGGAGGACGCCGGCGAACCCGAGCCGGCGGCCGCAGCCGCAGAGTCGATCGAACCGGCGGCGGAACCGGTCGCCGCAATCGAGCCCATGACGAGCGCCGAACCCGAAGCGGAAGCGTCGGCGGCGGTCGAACCCGCCGAGCCCGAGGCGCACGAAGAGCTGGGTCCGCGACGCACCGGCTGGTGGCAGCGGGCTCGCGCCACGATCGTCGGCGACTGAAACTCGCTCGACACGCAGCGAGGTCCTGGTGACGCGCCAGGGCCTCGTTCTCGGCCGGGGGGGGGGTCGGACGAGGCGGCAGATGCGCGGATTGTTGCAGGCTTGGCCGTTCTGGGCCGCGCTGGCCGCGGCTTTCGCGGCGTCGACGGCGATCTTCGCCAAGCTCGGCGTCGAAGGCGTCAACTCCGATCTGGCCACGTTCCTACGCACGCTGGTCGTCGTCGCCGCGCTCGCGGCGTTGCTGACCGGGCTCGGCGAATGGCGCCCGCTGGGCTCGATCGCGCCGCGCACCTACCTGTTCCTGACGCTCTCGGGCCTCGCCACGGGCGCCTCGTGGCTCTGCTATTTCCGCGCCTTGCAACTCGGACCGGCGGCGCGCGTGGCGCCGATAGACAAGCTCAGCGTGGTGCTGGTCGCGTTGTTCGGCGTCGTGTTCCTCGGCGAGCGGCTCACGGGCGCAAACTGGTTTGGAGTCGCGTTGATCGCGGCGGGCGCGATCCTGGTGGCCATACAATGAGCTCGGCGCCGCGGCTCGCCAACGGCGAGACGACGCATGACCTCTCCAAAACCAAGTCTGCCATCTGCAGCACGATTGCGCGGATCGCACGCTGAAACTTGCTTGCGCTATGTATGTGCGTCCCCGTGAGTTCCGCCGTCGTGCCCAGTCGCGATGAGGAACCTCGTTAGAGTTGCTTTTAGCCGCTCCGCATCGCGGGTCTCGCATTCCCAAATCACCAGTACTCTCCAGCCGCTGGCCTCGAGCGCTGTGATATTCCTTCGGTCGCGTTCCTTGTTCCGAGCCAGTTTCGGCCACCAGTAGCCTTCGTTGGATCGCGGCGTGTGACTTCGATTGCAGGCCGGATCGTCATGGCCGTGCCAAAAGCACCCGTGTACGAATATCGCCTTCCGCGCGCCAATGAACACGAGATCGGGCGTTCCGGGCAGATCACTCCGATGAAGCCGGAAACGGTATCCCATCCGATGCGCGGCGCTGCGCACGGCAAGTTCGGGCAGCATTCCCTTGCTCTTGATCCGCCGCATGTTGTCGCTGCGGCCGATTTTCGCCGTCGTCATCAGATCGTGACGGTTCCTGCCAGTTCAGGCCACAGTTTATTGAGACGCCGCGCGAGCAGGCTCAGCATGCCTGTCGAGGAATCTATGTTCGCCAGCGCTGCCATGGGCGCGACCTCCAAAGCCCAATGCGACATGGCCGCAATGTCGGTTGCGATCATCCTCGAGACCTTGATCGGCGAAGGAGTCGCTTCGACAGCGGCGTCTGGCGTGAAAATATAAATCCATGCCGGGGAATTGGCGGAGCGCTTCTTGCCCGGCGCGAGCAGGCTAAACGTCCCGTCTTTCTCCGGCGTGAGAACCGGCGCGCCAAGGTGGCGTTGCCAACTGTCCCACACCGCTTCCGGCAAGGCGAGCACGCACCCTGCGCAGCGCTCGTGCGCGCCAAGCTGAAACTTGAACATCATCTGATAGAACGTGCGCTTGAACACATTGGCGATGTTCGGCCCCTCGATACCCTCGCAGAGCCATCGCGGATTGTCCTTGACCGTCGCGGCGAACGTCGTCGGATGCAGCCGCAATCCGTCGCGCAGATTACTTACTGCCGCGCGGTATGTCCCATGAAAATCCATGGTCTGGATTTCCAGTATTCCGAAGCGGCCGATATGCGCTGTCTCACCCGTCAGGGTTAGCTCAACGATTGTCACATCGAACGCGAATTCCGGCGATTGATCCGTTGGCGGGATCGAGAGTTCGCCGCTCATTTTCGCGTCGAAATAGATAAAAACTGGCTGAGATGCTTTGAGTCGCGCGAGGATATCGTCGCGGACACCATGTTTTGTGAGCGTGACTGCCGGGCAGGCATAAGCATCTACCGCCGCGCCGGAATGGAAGAGCTGCCGCACCGCGCCGACGATAATCTCGCGGCTCAGCGCGCGGTATGGACACACCAGCCAGTCCTGCCGCTTCTTGCCCGTGAGCGTGTTGATTGTGCAGACGCCTCTTGAATCGCGGCGCTTGATGCACTGCCGATCTTCGCCGGTAGCCGTGGACAAAAATGGGCAGCGCTCGCCCTTTTGGTCTGCGATTGAAGCCGACGACGAGCGCAAGACGGGGTAAATGCGATGCCCGAACCATTCGCTGACGAAATTACCGGGCTCCTCCTTCTTGCCCTTCGGCATGCTTACTCCGCAGCCGCGAGATCGACAGAAGCCGGAATTGTGTAACGCGACTTAACGCTTACGGAAGCGTCCGTGACCTTTCCTTCCAGCATGGCGCGGATTTCGAGCCCAACCGCGCGCGCCAACAGAGGCGGCACCGCGTTGCCGACTTGATCGTATTGCTGCGAGCGCGTCCCTTCAAAGACGAACAAGTCAGGGAAGCTTTGAATCCGCGCTGCTTCCCGGATGCTGATCGTTCGATCCTGTTCCGGATGGATGTATTCGCCGGACTTAGGATCGCGGAAGCGCGTGATAATCGAACGCGCAATCCCGTCCCACTGCATCCGGCGATAGCGACGGGTGTGGTCCTTCCGCAGCGCGCGTTGCATGCCAGCGGGCAGCAATTCGTGCGGGAGCGAACGCCAGTCGTCGCCCGGCTTCAAAAGCCGCAGGCGTTCCATGTTTTGACCCGATAGACGCGGAGCATAGTGATTGGCGAGCACGTCCGGCGCGCCGGCCCGCATCGCCGCTTGATAGGGTAGACGCGGTTGCAGCGTGTACTTGGTTCCGACGCCGCCCGCCTCGATCGGCGGTAAGTCGCCGATCGCTTCCCTGATGGTCACAAAACCTTTGGTCTCGGCCGCGCTTATCGTGCGGTTCGGCACAAGGTCGCCGATTGCATAGCTTCCGTGCGTCGGCTTCGGGAAGCCGCTGCGCTTTCCTTGGTCTGCGCGCCAGCCGATGAAGAACATCCGCCAGCGCATTTGCGGGACGCCATATTGCGCCGCCAACAGCTCGGCGCATTCCACTTCATAACCTGCCTCGGCGCATGCCGCGCCGATCTCGCGCAATACAGCCCCCTTGCTTAGCGTTGCGAGACCGGAGACGTTTTCGATCACAAGCGCTCTCGGCCGCACCTCGCGCGCGATCGTAAGAAAGCGTTTGAAGAGCCCGTTACGCGGGTCCCAACGCTCGCGCTGTCCGATGATGCTGAATCCTTGGCACGGCGGCCCGCCGATCAACAGATCGAGTTCGCCCGGCCGTATCCGTGCCTTTTCCATGATTTCTTGTGCGGACAGTTTCTCGACGTCGCGCCGCACGAACGGGATATCCGGAAAATTACGGTCATGCGTGGCCGCGCAAGCTTGGTCAATATCCGAGCAGAGCAGCACGTTGAAACCAGCGTTGACCAGCCCGAGCGAAATCCCACCGGCCCCCGAAAACAGATCGATCGCCGTCGGGCCGAGGTCCGATCGTCCCTTGCGACCCACCAAGGGCGCCGCTTTCATGCCACGTGTTCCTTCCCGACGGTTCTTCTCCGCCGCTTGCGCTCGTCTCCCGCGTCCCCGCGTTCCAGGTGTTCCCGCCGCAGTTGCGCGATCAGCGTCGATCTCTCGAGTCCGTCCCATAAGCGATAACCACCGCAACGCTCGGCGCCTTGGTACCAGGATCACCACGCGCGCTTTATCGGCTAGGCTCTAGGTTCTCATTTTGTTCACGGTAAACGATTCGATGGAGGATTTCAACCTCATTGCAGAAGACTCAGCAGCAGACTCAACAGCAGCGTTGAAGCTGGGAGAGAGGAGGGGCCATATTTGGCGTTCCTGCCGTGCTGAACCGGGCTCTCATGAACGTCGCGGCGAAGCGGCTCCGCTCCTCGGGCTTCGATCCTCAACGCAGCGATCAAAATGCCGGGGGCAACAAGTCAAATTGCGGCGCTGCCCCGCAGAACCCATGGTTGACGACCGCTATTGCGCGGCGCCATTGATTGTCGATCTCGCCGAGTAGCCAGCCATGGACGCCGCGGAATTCCTGAACATGTTGAAGCTGGAGCCCGCCGGCGAGGATAGCTGGATCGGCCATTCGCCGGACAACGGCTGGAAGCGGGTATTCGGCGGGCAGGTGGTGGCGCAGGCGCTGAGCGCCGCGCAGCAAACGGTTCCCGACCGCGCGCCGCACTCGCTGCACGCCTATTTCCTGCTCGGCGGCGATCCGAAGGCGCCGATCCGCTTCGACGTCGAGCGCATCCGCGAGGGCAAGAGCTTCGCCACCCGGCGCGTCGTCGCGCGCCAACGCGGCGAAGCGATCTTCGTCACTTCGGTTTCGTTCCACAGCGCCGAGGACGGCCTCGACCATTACATCCCCGCGCCGCCCGCCGCGGCGCCGGAGGAGACGCCGGACCCGTTGCAGATGGCCGCTCTGGCGGGCGAAACGGTGCGCGCGCAGGTCGCGGATTTCCTCGCGCGGATCCAGCCGATCGAGTTCCGGCCGCTCGACTACCGGCGCTACACGAAGCTCGAGGAGGGCGAGGAGCGCGAGCCCAAGCAGAAGCATTGGCTGCGCATCGGCGTGCCGCTCCCCGACGATCCGGGCCTGCACCGTGTCGCGCTCGCCTATCTCTCCGACCTCACGCTGCTCGACGCGGCGCTGGTCCGGCACGGCCATTCGATCGCCGGCGGCAAATTCCAGCTCGCGAGCCTCGATCATGCGGTGTGGTTCCATCGGCCGGCCCGCGCGGACGACTGGCTGCTCTATGTCCAGGACAGCCCGAGCGCCCAAGGCGCGCGGGGGCTCACCCGCGGTCTGCTCTACAATCGCGCAGGAAGCCTCGTCGCGAGCGTCGCCCAGGAGGGACTGATGCGCTGGCGCCGAGATATCAGGCCCGAGTGATGGATTCCTAGGCGCCTATCATTTAGGCGCATTGTGCATTTCCTCATCAATTGTTGTTCGGAGCCGCGGAAAAAATAAGGAACCCGTAAAGATTCCGCGGCGCGCCCGGCTCGTGGGCGCGTGGCACGGCCCTTGTAAGGTCCGCCCCGGCGGCGCGCTCTCGAGGCGCGTTCAGTCGAACGTAGATGCAGGGCAGAGGCGGAAAAGCGAAAGCGGCGCCCCTGCTCCTGAGAAACTGGGGCGAAATGACATGAAAATAGTGATGGCGGTCATCAAGCCGTTCAAGCTCGAAGAGGTGCGCGACGCGCTCACCGCCATCGGCGTGCACGGCCTCACGGTGACGGAGGTCAAGGGGTACGGCCGGCAGAGGGGCCACACGGAGATCTACCGCGGCGCGGAATACGCCGTCAGCTTCCTGCCGAAGCTCAAGATCGAGGTCGCAGTCGTCGCTGACATGGTCGACAAGGTGATCGACACGATCGTGGCGGCGGCGCGCACGGGCCAGATCGGCGACGGCAAGATCTTCGTCTTCACCATCGATACCGCGGTGCGCATCCGCACCGGCGAAAGGGACAGGGACGCGCTCTGAGCGTCCGGCAAAGAACATCCCATACGTAGCGGAGTCTCTCGATTATGAAATTTACCAAATTCCTCACAGGCCTGGCGCCCGCGCTGGCGATGGTCTTAATGATCGGCGTCGCAGCGCCGTCAGCGGCGCAGACGCCGTCGCCGGACGCGAGCGCTTCCCCCGCCGCCGCCGCTACCGCTTCCCCCGCCGCCGCTGCGGCGACTCAGGCGCCGGCCGCCGCCGCTACGCCTGCGGCCCCCGCCACGCCCCCGGCCCCGCCGCCCTGCTCGTCGACGGTGACCGACAAGTGCGTCGGCAACTCGGGCGACACCGCCTGGATGCTGACCTCCATGGCGCTCGTCCTCATGATGACCATCCCGGGTCTCGGCCTGTTCTACGGCGGCATGGTCCGCAAGAAGAACGTCGGCGACACGGTGATGACTTCGTTCGCCATCACCTGCCTGGTGACGGTGATCTACGCGATCCTCACCTACAGCCTGGCGTTCACTGCGGGTTCGCCGTTTGTCGGCGGGTTGAGCCGCATATTCCTGCAGGGCATCCACTATGACATGAGCACGGGCTCGAACTCGCCGAACGGTCTGGCGCCGACGATCCCCGAGACCGTCTACATGTGCTTCCAGATGACGTTCGCGATCATCACCCCGGCCCTCATCGCCGGCGCGTTCGCCGAGCGCATGAAGTTCTCGGCGATGCTGTGGTTCATCGGCCTGTGGGCGATCCTCGTCTACGCTCCGATCGCCCACTGGGTCTGGGGTCCGGACGGCATGTTCTCCGCCGCCAACGTCGACGACAAGGGCAACTTCACCGGCTGGAAAGTCGTCCTCGACTTCGCGGGCGGCACGGTCGTTCACATCGACGCGGGCGTCGCCGGTCTCGTCTGCGCGATCATGCTCGGCAAGCGCCGCGATTCGGGCCCTGGCCACAACATGGTGTACACCTTCATCGGCGCGGGCCTGCTATGGGTCGGCTGGTTCGGGTTCAACGCGGGTTCGGCCACCTCTGCGGGCCTGCAGGCCGGCATGGCGATGACCGTCACCCAGATCGCCACCGCGGTCGCGTCGCTGACCTGGATGTTCGTCGAGTGGATCCACCGCGGTAAGCCGACCGTCATCGGCATCTGCTCGGGCGCGGTCGCCGGCCTCGTCGCCATCACGCCGGCTTCGGGTTATGTCGGCCCGATCGGCTCGATGGTGATCGGCGTCGCCTGCGGCGTCGGCTGCTACTGGGGCGCCACCGGCCTCAAGCATATGTTCGGTTATGACGACGCGCTCGACTGCTTCGGCGTCCACGGCGTTGGCGGCATCATCGGCGCGATCCTCACCGGCGTGTTCGCGATCAACGAATTCAGCGGCCACTCCGGCCTCATCGAAGGCAACCCGATGCAGGTCGTCAACCAGCTCATCGGCATCGGCACGGTCATCGTCTATGACGGGGTCGTCTCGTTCATCATCCTGAAGGTCATCGACATCGCCGTCGGCCTGCGCGTCTCCAACGACGTCGAGCGCGACGGGCTCGACCTCGCCCTGCACGGCGAAATCGTTCAGTAGCGTGCGCGTGCCCGGCGGCTCTCGGGCCGCCGGGCCTTTGCTTCCTCCCGCCTTGGACGCCCCTCGGGGCGTCCATTTTTTTCGCACGCATGTGACGCCATGTGCGGCTCCAGCTCCGCCCTCGGCGCGCGCAGCCGTGCAAATTAACGAATATCGAGCAATTGCGCGGATACACCGGGGACAAGTGGCCGATTCGCGAACGCCGAGTCGGAGGCATGAAGCCGCCCATGCCGTCGCCGCCGGCGACCTGTTCGCATCCTCCCGCAAAATCTGTTCGCAAATCGCCGGCCCGGCCGCCGCCGACCGCCCATGACGCCAAAAGGGACAACCATCATGGCGCTCGTCAGCGCAAAGGCGAAAGGCGCACGAACGTCAGCGCACAAAAGCGTCTTCGCTGTCGATTCGCTCGCCGGCCGGATCAACCTTCTCATCGCGTTCGGGCTCATCTGCGTCGTCGGCTCGGTCGCCTATGAGCTCCGGGACTATCGCGCCAGCCTCTGGGAGCAGCGCCGCCACGAGCTCGTGAGCCTGGCGAGCACCGCGACCTCGATCATCGAAGCCGAGTACGCCGAGGCTCGGGCGGGGAAGAAGAGCGACGACGAGGCGAAGGCGAGCGCCGAGCGCCGGATTTCGCAGCGGCGCTACGGTCATGGAGACTATTTCTGGATCAGCGACCTCGCGCCGCGCATGGTCATGCATCCCATCAACCCGGCCCTGAACGGCAAGGACCTCTCGGATTTCGCCGACCCCAACGGCAAGCGTCTGTTCGTGGCCATGGCCGACGTCGTTCGCCGATCCGGCGCCGGCTTCGTCGATTACGAATGGCCGAAGCCGGGGAACGACAAGCCGCAGCCCAAGCTGTCCTATGTCGTCGGGTTCCAGCCCTGGGGCTGGGTGATCGGAACGGGCGTCTATGTCGACGACCTCGACAAGCTGTTTTTCGCCAGACTCGAGGTCGTCGGCGGCATAATGCTCGGCGTCATCGTGCTCTGCGGCGTGGTGTCGCTGCGGATCGGACGCAGCATCACGCGCGCCATCCATTCGATGAGCCGCGTCATGGGCAGGCTCGCCGCCGGCGACCTCGGCATCACGATCGAGGCTCGGTGGGGCGCTCGCGAGCTCGATGGGATGGCCGAAGCGCTGATCGTGTTCCAACGCCACGAACGGGAGCGTCTCGATCTCGAGGCCAAGGCGAAGGTCGAACGCGAGCAAAGCGAGACGCTGCGCAGCCTCGCCGAGCGGGAGGCGATCGACAGCGAGCGGCGGCGGGTCATCGGCTCGTTCGGGCTGGCGCTGGCGAAGCTCGCCGGCAAAGACCTGAGCTATCGCCTCGAGGATGAGGTTCCCGAGGCCTACTCGAAGCTGCGCGACGACTTCAACGGCGCGCTCGACGAAATCGCGATCGCGATGCGAAACGTGCGTTCGAGCGCCGAGGCGATCGCGGCGGGCGCTCGGGAAATCGCCGACGCCTCCTCGGATCTCGCCCACCGCGCCGAACGGCAGTCCTCGACGCTGGAGGGCTCGGCCGCCGCCGTGAAGGAACTCGCCGCGGCCGTCGATCGCACTGCGAAATCGTCGAGCGACGCCAAGGACACCATATCCGCCGCCAAAAGCGACGCGCATTCGAGCATCGCGGTCGTCGAGCGCACGATTCGCGCAATCGGCAAAATCGAGGGATCGTCTGAGAAGATCGGCGCGATCATCGGCGTCATCGACGAGATCGCGTTCCAGACCAATCTGCTGGCGCTGAATGCCGGCGTCGAAGCGGCGCGGGCGGGCGAGGCGGGGCGCGGGTTCGCCGTCGTCGCCTCCGAAGTGCGCGGGCTCGCGCAACGTTCGGCGGAGGCGGCCAAGGAGATCGAGGACCTCATCGCCCAGTCATCGTCCGAAGTATCGAACGGAGTCGAAATGGTGGGCGAGACCGGCCGGGCCTTCGATCGCATCAAGGCGCAGATCTCCATCGTCGACGGCGGCATCGCCGATATCGCGAGTCAGGCGATGGACCAGAGCGTCACCCTCAAACAAGTGAACATGGTCGTCGCCGAGATCGATCAGGTCACACAGCAGAATACCGCGATGGCCGAGCAGTCGATGGCGGCCTGTAATTCGCTGGCTCAGGAAAGCGTGCGGCTCCAGGAACTCGTGGCGCAGTTCGTGCTCGCCGCCGAGATCGACAGAGACCGAGCCGAAGGGGCGAGCGCCTCCGATTCCCGCCACAGCTGGGATAGGCGCGCGAACGCCTCCTGATTCGGCTTCCTCGAGGACCTGAGCTTGTCGGAGGAGCGGGAGAAGGGTCTAATCTCGCAAGCGAGGGCCCGATGCGAGCCCTTCGCCCGGAAACCGCATCAGACAACCGCCGATACCTGTTTCACCGCGAGCGGCGAGGCGGGAACGCCGTGGTTGACGACGAACAGGAAGCCGACGCCGTGGCGCGCCTCGCCGATTTTTTGCGCGGGCGCCCGAGACGTCGGAGAGATCGATGACCGGAAGATTCGCCATCACCTCCCCTTCGGCTCGTCGATCACGCTCACATGGGCGGCGACGATGCGCCACCCCTCGGGCATGCGCGCCCAGGTCTGCATCTGACGGCCAACCTTGCCCGGCGCGCCGGCGCGGCGAAACAAGGTCGCCGATATGGCGAGGTCGCGGCCGTAAGTGGCGATCCGCGTCCGCTCCAGCGTGCGCTCGAGATCCTGCGAGGACCGCGCGGCGCGGAAGGCGCTGATTTCCTCGGCGCCGTAGAGGTTCTCGGCCACGCCGTAACGGATCGCCTGCGGCGACTCGAGAAAGAAACCATCGAGTGCGGCCACGTCGTTGGTCACGAGCGCCCTTTCGTAGGCTTCGAACAGCGCCGTCACTTCGGCGACGATTGCGGGGTCGTCGACGATCATCGCGCAGCGGCTCCGATTGGCGCGCTGACGACGCCGTCGCGCTCCAGCGCCCGCGCGACCCGCAGCGCGAGGTCTTCGCGCCACGGCGGCGCGATGATCTGCACGCCGATCGGCAGCGTCACGCCCGATGTCCAGACGGGAACGGCGACCACGGGCAGGCCGATGAACGAGATCGGCTGGGTGTAGAGGCCGAGATGGGGCCGGATCAGCATCTCCTGGCCGTCCAGCACGATGGTCTTCTGCCCGATTTTGGGCGCCCGGCAGGGTGTGGCGGGGGCGATGAGGATATCGACGTCGCGGAACAATTCCCGCGCCCGCGCGCTGAACCACTGCCGGAATTTCTGCGCTTTCACCGCCCAGACGCCCGGCAGCATCGCCCCGGCGATGAGCCGGTCGCGCACGTCGGGATCGTAGTCCTGCGCGCGCTCGCGCAGCCGATCGACGTGCAGCGCCGCGCCCTCGATCATGGTGATGACATAGGCCGCGGCGCGGGCGCGGGCGGCTTCGGGGAGCTCGACGACGCGCGTCGCGCCGAGCGCGCCGGCGACGCGATCGACCGCCTCGAAGGCTTCGGGCAGCCCGCTGGCAGCGAAATAGCCGCCGAGCCGCGCGATGCGAAGCCCCTTCAGGCTTCGATCGAGACCGTCGAATGTCGGCTCTCGGGGACTCGAGCTCTGCGCCGGGTCGGCCCGGTCGCGCCCCTGCATCGCGTCGTAGCTCGCCGCGAGGTCGGCGACCGAGCGCGCGAACGGCCCCAGATGATCGAAGCTGTCGACGAACGGAAAGGTCTTCGTCCGGCTGAGGCGGCCGTAAGTCGGCTTCAGGCCGAACACGCCGCACAGCGACGAGGGGACGCGAATCGAGCCGTTGGTATCGGAGCCGAGCGCGAGCGGGATGAGGCCGCCGCCGACCGCCGAGCCCGAGCCGCCCGACGAGCCGCCGGTCATGCGGGACAGATCGTGCGGATTGCGCGACGGGCCGTCATGCGCATTCTCGCCGGTGAAGTCGTAGGCGTATTCGCCCATGTTCAGCGCGCCGACCAGAATGGCGCCGGCGTCCTCGAGGCGTTCGATCAGCGTCGCGTCCTCTTTTGCCGGCGCGCGGTCGCGATTGATCTTCGAACCGGCGCGGGTCGGCAGGCCGGCGATGTCGAACAGATTCTTGACGGCGAAGGGGACGCCGGCGAGCGGCCCGAGCGCTTCCCCTCTGGCGCGCGCCGCGTCGAGCGCGTCGGCTCTCTGCGACGCCCGCGCGGCCGTGACGTCGGTGAAAGCGCCGAGCTTCGGGTTCAGCGCTTCTACGCGCGCGAGCGTTGCGGCGACGACCTCGCGCGCGCTCGCCCGGCCGGCGGCGACCGCCGCGGCGATCTCGACGGCGCTCAGCAAATGAAGTTCGCTCATGGCGTGAATTTCGGCGCGGGCGTCAATTCGTCGTCGAGCGGGAAGTCTCTGATGAGCCGCGACAGCTTTTCCGCCGTCTCGAGATGCTGTTTTACGCTCGCGCGGGATTCCTCGTTCAGGCTCAGTCCGATGAGCGGCAGCGATGCGTCGATCAGCGCGTCGGCGTCGAAGTTTTCGCTCATAGCGGGGCTCCGGCGAATTCGGCGAGCGTCGTCGTCCAGCCGACGATGGCGCCCTGGGCGCGGATCATCTCCAACGCCGCCTGTTTGAAGGCCGGAAAATAGCTCGCCGTCGCATCCTCGATCAAAAGACACTCATATCCGCGATCGTTCGCTTCGCGCATAGAAGTCTGGACGCAGACTTCGGTGGTGACGCCGGCGAACACCAGCTGCTTCACGCCGCGCGCCGCCAGTTCGGCGGCGACGTTGGTCGCGTAGAACATGCCCTTGCCCGGCTTGTCGATCACCATCTCGCCGGCGATTGGCGCGCATTCGGCAACGATCTCCACGCCCGGCTCGCCGCGGATGAGGATGCGCCCCATCGGCCCGGGGTCGCCGATGCGCAGCGACGGTTTTCCGCGCATTCTCTTGGCCGGAGGGCAGTCGGAGAGGTCGGGCAGGTGGTCCTCGCGGGTATGCAGGATCGGCCAGCCGCGGGAGCGGAAAAGAGCGATGAGATTGGCCACCGTCGGGACGATTTTTCTGACCGCGCCGAGGTCGTTGCCGAGCGTCTCGCCGAACCCGCCGGGCTCCAGAAAGTCGCGCTGCATGTCGATGACGACGAGCGCGGCCTTGGCGGGATCGAACGCGAAGGGGAAGGGTTTGGCGGGAATTTCGATCATCAATGCCCCGCCATGTGGCGGCCGATGGTGGTGCGGTCGGCGCCCGCGGCTTCCGTCGTATAGGCGACCTTGCCCTCGGAGATGACGACGATGCGGTCGGAGAGCTCGAGGATCTCGTCGAGGTCTTCCGAGACCAGCAGCACCGCGGCGCCGCGATTGCGCTGTTCGACGATCTGGGCGCGGATGTCGGCGACCGAGACGAAATCCAGGCCGAAGCAGGGATTGGCGACAATGAGCACGTCGACGTCGCCGGAAAGCTCGCGCGCCAGCACCGCGCGCTGCACGTTGCCGCCAGAGAGGTCGCGGATCGGCGCGTCCGGCGACACGGTCTTGACGTTGTATCTCTGGATCAATTCGCGCGCGCGCGCCTTCATCGGGCCGGGCGACAGCCACCAGCCGAACGAGGCGATGGGCGGCTTGTCGAAGGCGCGGAACGCCATGTTCTCGGCCACCGACATCACCGGCGCCGTCGCGTTCTTCAGCGGCTCCTCGGGCAGGCCGAACACCTTGAACCTGTCGAAATGGCCGCGCTTGGGCTCGAAATTCTGATCGCGCACCAGCACCTGACCGTCCTTGATCGGCCGCTGGCCGGAGAGCGCCTCGACGAGCTGAGCCTGACCATTGCCGGAAACGCCGGCGACGCCGACGATCTCGCCGGCGCGCACCGTGAGATCGAAGCCGGCGACCGTCTCGCGGCCCTCGTCGTTCTCGACATGCAGGCCCGCGATCTCCAGCCGCTTCTCCGGCCGCGGCGGGCTCGTGCGCGCCGCGCTCGCGCGCACGACCGCGTCGCCGATCATCATCGCCGCCATCTCGCGGGTCGACACGACGCCGACCTTGCCGCCGCCGACTTTCGCGCCGCGGCGCAGCACGCTCACGTCGTCGCAGAACGCTTCCACTTCGCGGAACTTGTGGGTGATCATCAGCGCCGTGATCTCGCCGCGATGCGCCATGTCCCTCAACAATCCGAGGATCTCGTCGGCCTCGCCGGGGGTGAGCACCGAGGTCGGCTCGTCGAGGATGAGGAAGCGCTGGTCGAGATAGAGCAGTTTCAGGATTTCCAGCTTCTGCTTCTCGCCGGCGGCGAGCGAGGACGCCGGCCGGTCGAGCGGCACGCGGAACGGCATGCGGTCGAGGAACGCCTCGAGCCGCGCCGTCTCCTTGCGCCAGTTGATGACGCTGGGCGCGTCGGCGCGGCTCGCGACCAAATTCTCCGCCGCCGTGAGCGAGGGCACCAGGGTGAAATGTTGGTAGACCATGCCGACGCCGAGCGCCTGCGCGTCGCGGGGATTCCTGACCTCGACCTCGCGGCCGTCGAGCAGCAATCGGCCGCGATCGGGCGTGTAAAAACCCATCACGCACTTGACCAGGGTCGATTTTCCCGCGCCGTTCTCGCCGAGCAGCGCGTGGAACGTGCCGGCAGGGACTTTGATCGAGACGTCGTCGAGCGCGGTGAAGCGCCCGAACGTCTTGGTCATGCCGAGGGTCTCGAGCGAAAAGCCTCGGGCCGGCTTCGGCGCGGCGGTCACGGGGAGGCTCCGGGGACGGTGTTGGATCGCTCGACGAAAGGACGGAATTGGGAGCAGCTCCTGCAACCCCACTCCCCTCGTCCTGAGGCGCCCCGAAGGGGCCTCGAAGGACGCTCCAGGGGGCGCCTTCGGTCATGCATGAGGGCGCGGCCATTCATGGCAGGCCTCCCAGCACGACCCTGGACGAGGCGACGGCGCCGAACACCCCGCCCTGCATCGTCACCATTTTGAGCGCGGCCAGGTGATTGCCATAGTCGGTGGCGCCGCAGCCGTCCTCGACGAGGAGGCACTCGAAGCCACGGTCGTTGGCCTCGCGCATCGTCGTGTGCACGCAGACGTCGGTGGTGATGCCGGTGAGGATCAGATTGTCGATTCCTCGCGTGCGCAGAATCAGCTCGAGGTCGGTAGCTGAGAACGAACCCTTGCCGGGCTTGTCGATGACGACTTCTGCGGGCCGCGGCGCCAGCTCGTCGATGATCGCCCAGCCCGGCTCGCCGCGCACCAGAATCCTGCCGCAGGGGCCGGGATCGCCGATGCCGGCGCCGATGCGCTGCGAGCGCCAGCGCTTGTTGGCAGGGAGATCCGAGAGGTCCGGGCGATGGCCCTCGCGGGTGTGGATGACGTGATAACCCTTTACGCGCATCATCTCGAGCAACGATTTGATGGGACCGATCGGCGCGCGCGTCAGCGTGAGATCGTATCCCATCTTGTCGACATAGCCGCCCGGCCCACAGAAATCGGTCTGCATGTCGATGACGACGAGCGCGGTGTTTTCCGCCCTCAGATCGCCGTTGTAGGGCCAGGGGTAGGGATTGGCTTCGAGGATCGGCATTGGCGCGCCTCATTTGGCCATGGTGAGCTCGCCCGGCATGTCGCGCGCCGAGTGGGAGGCGCTGGACGTCGCGATCATGATGCCGAGGGTGAGGATATAGGGGGCGGCGTTGAAGAAATAATAGCCCTGGGTCACGCCGATCGATTGCAGCGAGGGGCCGAGCGCGCCGGCGGCGCCGAACAGCAGCGCCGCGACCACACAGCGCAGCGGGCTCCAGCGCGCGAAGATGACCAGCGCCACCGCCATCAGGCCCTGGCCCGAGGAAAGCCCCTGGTTCCACGAACCGGGATAGCAGAGCGAGAGAAACGCGCCGCCGACGCCGGCGAGGAAACCGCCGACGCTGGTCGAGAGGAAGCGCACGAGGTCGACCGAGATGCCCATCGCGCGCGCCGCCGCCGCGCTGTCGCCGACCGTGCGCACGATGAGGCCCCAGCGGGTGTTGGCGAACGCCCAGGCGAGCACGAAGGCGACCGCGATGCCGACGAAGAACAGCGGGTTGACGTCGAGCGCGCTGCTGAGGTTGCTCTTTGGCAGCCAGGCGCCGAGCGCAATGTTGGATAGGAGCGGCGCCGAGGGCTGGATGTAGGGCTTGCCGAAAAAGAACGCGACGCCGGTGCCGAACAGCATCATCGCAATGCCGACCGCAACGTCGTTGACCCGCGGCAGGCTGCAAATGGAGCCGTGCATCGCCCCGAGCACGGCGCCGGCGACGCCGGCCGCGAGCACGCCCGCCCAGGGCGAGCCGCTGTGGTAGGAGGTCGCGTAGGCGACCATGGCGCCGAGCACCAGCGTGCCCTCGAGGCCGAGATTGACCCGCCCCGACTTCTCGGTCAGGCATTCGCCGAGCGCCACGAACATGAACGGCGTCGAGACGCGGATCGCGCCGCCGAGCATGGCGGTGAGAACGATGTCGAGACCGGTGTTCATGTGCGCTCCCTCGGCGCGTCGGCGCGAAAGATCGCGAACCGCCCGTAGAGCGTTTCCGAGATCAGCAGCACGACGAAAATGAGCCCTTGCAGCACCAGCACTGTCGCGTCGGGCAGATCCATGCGCCGCTGGATGAGGCCGCCGGAGGCGACGATGCCGCCGAACATGATCGCCACCGGAACGATCGCGATCGGATTGTGGCGGGCGAGGAACGAAACCAGGATGCCGGTGAAGCCGTAGCCCGCGGCGAGCGAAGCGTTGGCGCGGCCCTGGACCGCGGCGACCTCGAAGAAGCCGGCGATCCCTGCCGAGGCGCCGGCGATCATGGTGCAGGCGACGATGATCTTGCCGACCGGCAACCCTTGCGCCAGTGCGGCGCGATAATTGCCGCCGGTGATGCGCGCGGCAAAGCCGAAGGTCGTGCGCGTCATCAGGATCTGCAGCGCGATCGCCAGCCCGATGCCGACGAGAAGACCCCAGTGCACTTCGGTACCGGGGATCGTGCCGACCATGTAGGCCTCGCCGATCGGCTTGGTCGACGGCTTGTTGGGATTGGAGAGGTCGCGCAGCGCGCCTTCGACGAAGAAGTTCATGATCGCGATGCCGATGTAGGTCAGCAGCAGCGAAGAAATCGTCTCGTTGACGCCGCGCGCGTATTTGAGATAGCCGGGAATCGCCACCCACACCGCGCCGACGAAAGCGGCGACGATGAACATGACGATGAGAGTCGGAATCGGCGGGGCATGGCCGACCAGCGGCTCGGCCGCCGCGGCGGCGGCGAACCCGCCGATCACCAGCGCCCCCTCGCCGCCGATCACGATGAGGCCTATGCGCGCGGGGATGGCGACGGCGAGCGCGGTGAGGATCAGCGGCGAAGAGCGCTCCAGCGTGTTCTGCAGCGAGAACGCCGTGCCGAAGCCGCCGCGCCAGACGTAATCGACGAATTCCAGCGGCGAACGGCCGATCGCGATGAGGAAGATCGCGAACACGATGGCGGCGGCCGTGATCGCGATCAACGGAATGACGACGTATTCCGAGCCGACCCGCAGGCGGCGGACGAAGCCGCCCGTCGGCGCCGCGGAAAAACTCGGCGCTTGGCTGGTAGCCGCGCTGTCGGACATGCTCGAGTTCCTGGTTGATCTTGCGGCGGCTCACTGTAGCCGCGGGCGTCGACCGCGGCCTTTGTAGCCGCGGGCGTCGACCGCGGCCTTTGTGGCGTCGGGCGTCGACCGCGGCCTTTGTAGCCGCGGGCGTCGACCGCGGCCTTTGTAGCCGCGGGCGTCGACCGCGGCCTTTGTAGCCGCGGGCGCTGACCGCGGCCTTTGTAGCCGCGGGCGCTGACCGCGGCCTTTGTGGCGTCGGGCGTCGACCGCGGCCTTTGTAGCCGCGGGCGCTGACCGCGGCCTTTGTAGCCGCGGGCGTCGACCGCGG
>JBKQKS010000204.1:0-10590 GCA_052147395.1 Roseiarcus sp. | reverse complement strand
CGGGATCGTCGACGGTCTCCTCGGAAAGCCAGCCGGCCTCGGGGAAGTCTGCGGCCAAGCGTCGGCGCAGGAATTCGTCGACGGCGAGATCGGCCGTCGTGACCGGGGAATTGCCCGCCTTGTAGTTTATGCGCGCCGCGGTCCGCTCGCCGAGGCGAAAATCGGCGAGCGCGATCTCCCCCGCCCGCCGCGCCGCTTCGATGAGCTTCGGCAGCGCTACATGAGCGCGCTTCGACAGCGCGGCGTCGATCGTGGGGTCGTGAGACATGGGACGTCGTCAAACTGTAAAGGCCCGCGGCGCGCCGCGCAACGGCTCAGCGGCTCGACGACCACAGCAAACGCGCGGCAAATCCGCTCATCGCCGCTGCGATGAGATAATCGACCCCCCGGACCGCGCCGGGCCGGCGCCGGATCGCGGCGACGAAGCCCGACGCGGCGGCGATGACGAGGGCGTTGACGAACGTCGAAATGACGATGAAACCGAGGCCGAGCGCCAAGAAGCGCGCCGGCGCCTGGGTTTCGCCCGGCGTGATGAACTGCGGCAGGAAGGTCACGTAGAACAGGATCACTTTCGGGTTGGTCAGATTGATCAGGACGCCCGCCGCATAGGTCTCGAGCAAGCCCGACGGCGTGGCGGCCGTGGCGGAAAACTTCAGCGCCGAGCCGCGCTTCACCGCGGCATAGGCGAGATAAAGAAGGTAGAACGCGCCGACGAGCCTCAGCGCAGCATACAAATGCGCGGAGGCGGCGATCAGCGCCGAAAGGCCGAGCGCCGCGGCGCAAGTGTGGACGAGCGCGCCGGTCATCACGCCGGCCAGCGCCAGGAAGCCGTGCGCCCGCCCTCCCGTGAGCGTCTTCTGTAGGAACAGCGCCATGTCCGGCCCCGGCGCCGCCGACAGCACCGCTGAGGCGAGGAGATAGGCGGCGAGCTGCGCGCCATGGGGGTACAGGTTCATCGCCGCCTACCGGGTGAGAATGGCGACCGCCACGCCGGCCATCAGACCGGCGACGGCGCGGCGCACGAATTTCGCGCGAGACTGGACGAACCAGCCGCGCACCCGGTTCGCCGCCAGCGCAAAGGCCATGAGCGTCGCGCTCAGCACGGCCGCCGCCAGCGATGCGACGACGGCGAGGTCGACGAGCTTCAGCCGTTCGAGATCGAGCGCGAGCGGCAGGATCGACAGGAAAAATACGATCACCTTGGGGTTGCCGAGGGTGAGCGACAGCGAGCCCAGAAAGGCGCGCCACCCCGTCGTCACCCGCGGCGGCGCGGCGTTGGCGGCGAGCGCGGCGGGCGAGCTGAGAAGCCCCCAGGCGATATAGAGGAGGTAAAGGGCGCCTGCGATCCGGATCGCGATGATGACGCCGGCGAACGTATGGGCGATGACTGCGAGCCCGGTGGAAGCGAGAAACAGCCAGACGAGGTCGCCGACGACATAGCCGGCGATGAACGGCGCGATGCCTTTCAAACCATGCGCCATCACCCGCGCGACCAGCGCCGCGAGCCCGGGACCGGGCGTGGCGACGGCAGCGAAGTAGACGCCGACGAACAGGACGAGCGACGATAGCGACAAGCGGGCCCCCTCGAGCACACGGATATATGATATTTGCCGCATCGACGCCATCGCCGGCGCGGCTTGACGAGCGGCGGCGGCGCGCCTTCCCTCGGCGGCGACGCGACTCGAAATGGGAGCCCCGATATGCGCCGTCTCTACCTCGCCCTTTGGCCGCTCGTCGCGGCGAGCGCCGCGTTCGCCCAATCCGAGCCCGTGCCCGGCTCGCGCGACGTGACGCCGCCGGGGTTCCAATTGCCGGGCGGCAGCGGCTGCGCGGCCGAGATCTCGCGCTATCGCGCGGTCCAGGACAACGACCTCGCAATGGGCAACGTCGCACAGTCGGTCTACAACCGGATCAAGGCGGAGATCGCCGCCGCCGAGCGCGAATGCAGCGCCGGCCAAGACGCCCGCGCCGTCGAGATGCTCGACGCCTCGAAGAAGCGGCACGGGTATCCGGTGGGGCTGTAGCCGATCGGGAGCGGACGTTCGTGCAGGCGCCCGGCAAGGGCCGTCCGGGCCACCTGCCGCCTCGAGGCCACTTCGATTAGATCGGGAGCGAAGCGGCCTCGAAGGACGCGCCGCGCGGGCGACGGCCCGTGCCGCGCCACGGTTCCGCGCAGGTCCATGCCGCGGCAAGGCTTGTCCATGACGATGATTCGCCCGTCAATTCCGCATTGTTCCAGAGCTCGATCAAATGGCAAGAGACGGGTCTGTCAGCGAAAAGAAAATCCCGTCGCCTTCACGCCCGTTACGCCGCGATCCGCGCATGCCGTGCCGCACCCGCTCGCGCGCATTCCCGTCAGGGCCTGAGCGTTCGACGACGACATCGCGCAAGCCCTCGGGCGCCTCGTACCGTGCGAGGCGCAGCTTGCACGAGGCCAGCAGAACGAAAATCTGGGGTGTAGGGGACGCCGTGCCTGTCGGCGAAGAAATCTGCGGCGAGAAGCGCGCGGCCCGCGACGTCCCAGAGACCGAGGTTGTTGTCTACGCTGCCAGTGGCGATGAAGCGTCTGTCGGAGGAGAACGCGACGGAGGTTACAGAAGTATCATGTCCCCGTGATCGCGCCCATCGAGGTAAGTCAGGGGCGGCGCGCGGCTAACCGGCTCACTGACCCATTTTGTAAAAAGACGTCGGACTGGTGATCATTATGTTGCTGCGGGCGCCGGTCTGACCGATACAGGCGTACGTGCCCGCGGCAGCGTTGTCCGAGTTGACCGTGCCCGAATACTGACAATCACTCGCATTATTGGTGCGGGTGGTCGAAGCCGACCACTTACGGCTCGCATAGGACTGGAAGTCTACATCCGCGGTGATCTGCGTACCGATCGGCCGTTGCGTACACCGATTGCTGACCACCTTTATGACGGAGGTGCCGATCCAGTGGCCTGGTCCGACGTGCTGCATCGCCCAGGCGCCTTGCCAGTCTGAGCATAGCCCGGCTGAGATAGTCCACGTCTGGACGCTCTGCGCCTGCGCGGGAACGTCACCCGCAGTAACAATTGACGATGCGAGAAGGGCGATACCAGCGATAATTCGCGTTTTCATATACGAGCTCCGTGTCGCACGAAGAGGTTTTTTATACCACGAACCAATTTACATCGTCAATTTTTGACCGGAATTACGGAAATACGGGAATTACGGTGACACGCCCGTTAATTCCGAATTGCTTCAGAGCTCGGTTGTAAAGAAAAAAGTGGTGCGTGTGCCCGCAAACCTGCGGGAATCTCGCGCTATCCAGGACAACGACCTCGCAATGGGCCACGTCGCGCAGTCCGTCTACAACCGCATCAAGGTCGAGATCGCCGCCGCCGAGCGCGAATGCAGCGCCGGCCAAGACGCCCGCGCCGTCGAGATGCTCGACGCCTCGAAGAAGCGGCACGGGTATCCCGCGGGGCTGTAGCCGGCCGCCCTCATCCTGAGCTAGTCGAAGGACGAGGCCGGCTCCTTCACGATGCGCCGCCGCCTGTCTATCGGGGCGCCATCGGTATATAGACTTGCCGTGTGTCACCCTGCGAAGGGGCGCTCGGTCCTTCGCCCGGCGTCAGGAATTCATTGGCCATGCAGAATCTCACGCCCGAGGGGCTTCACATCGTGACCGAAATCGCCACGCGACACGGGGTCAGCCTCGACGCGGCGCTGACGCTGCTCGGCGCGCTCAGAGACGGAAACGGAACTCAGGCGCAATTCAGTCATCCCGATCTCGGCGGCATGGGCCAATGGTCGCAAGGCGGCATGATCATGGTTGGCGACATGTTCAATCAGGGTCTCAAATACCGCGTCGACGGGCTTTGCAACGAACTCGCGGGCCTGCTGCGCAGTCAGCCCGTCGGGGCTTTTCAGTCGCAAAGCCAGAGCGGCGGCGGAGGGGCGAGCCTGTTCGTGGCGGGGTCGAGCGGGCAATGGTGGCCCGCGGAGCTGGGAAGCCCCGCTTCCGTCGGCGCCCAGAACGACCTGCGTTACGCCTATTTTCCCGGCCCGCGCCGGCTGGCGATCCAGCAGGGCGCGCAGGTTCGCGTCTACGACACCGGCGAACACAGAATTTCCGGGTTTTCGCAAGCGCAGAGCGGCGATCAGACGCTGACCTTCACCAGCCAGTTCGGCCTGGTGCGCGTCGCCGAGTTGGGCTTGGTCTCTCCGCGCCCCGATCGGCCCCCCACCGCCGCGAAACCCGTCGCCGCCCCGCCAGAAGCCCCGCCCGAGGCGCCTTCGGCGGCGGTCGAAGCGCCGCCGCCGCCCAGCGCCGTCGCGCCACGCGCGCAAATCGCGGGCGACGCCATTTTCACCGCGATCGAGCGGCTTGCCGATCTGCGACAGAAGAACATTCTCAGCGAAGACGAGTTCGCGGCGAAGAAACGCGAGCTGCTGAGCCGGCTTTGAGCGAGTGAGCGGCGCGGGGTGGCGCGGCTCTCAGGCCGGGGGGTCCGTCGTCGGCTTCGAGCAGCCTCACGGTTTCAGCGCCGCTAGCTGCGCGTCGAACCGGGATTACGGATTACGCGGATTACGGTGACAGTGCGATGAATTGAAAGAACGGTCTGTATTCGCAGTGATCGATCGAATGAAATGCGCTGTCACCGTAACCGCAATAGAATGTCGCCGCATTCCCGGTCGAAATGCTCGACGGCTCGAAGAAGCGGCACGGTTACCCGGTCGGGCTGTAAGGCCTATTTCTGCAGCACGTATTTGCCCGGCGCCGGCTCGATAGCGGGATGGCGGTCCGAGCCCATGGCGGGCGGCGGCGTTCGGCCGGCGGAATGGGCGTCGAGCCAATCGGCCCACGCCGGCCACCACGAGCCGTCGCGCAATTCGGCCGCAGCGAACCATTCGTCGGGGCCGAGATAATGGCCGCCCGCCTCGCGGCGCAGGATGCGGTAATGGCGCCGAGGATGGCCGGGCGGACTGACGATGCCCGCGTTGTGGCCGCCGCTGGCGAGCGCGAAAGTGAGCTCGGCGTCGTTGAACGCATGCAGCTTGTGCACCGAGCGCCAGGGCGCGACGTGGTCGGCCTCGGCGCCGACCACGAACAAAGGCGCGCGGATGTCGTTGAGCGCGATCGGCTTGCCGTCGACCAGGAACCGGCCTTCGGCGATCTCGTTGCGCTGGAACAGCTTGTGCAGATATTCGCTGTGCATGCGCGCGGGCATGCGCGTCGCATCGGCGTTCCACGCCATCAGATCGTTGGGATGGTCGCGCACGCCGATGAGATAGGATTTGATCAGCCGCGACCAGATGAGGTCGTTGGAGCGCAGCGATTGGAAGGCGCCCGCCATCTGGCTCGCGTCGAGAAAACCCTGGGCGCGCATCACGTCGTCGAGGAAGGCGAGCTGATCGGCGGTGATGAACAGCTGCAGCTCCCCCGCCTCGCTGAAATCGGTCTGCGCCGCAAACAGGGTCACGCCGGCGAGGCGGCGGTCGTCGTCGCGCCCCATCGCCGCCGCGCCGATTGCGAGCAGCGTGCCGCCGAGGCAATAGCCGGTCGCCTGAACCTTCTGGCCGGGGCAGATGTCGCCGATCACGTCGAACGCCGCCATCAGGCCCTTGACGCGATAATCGTCGAGCGATTGCCCGTGGAATTCTGCGCCCGGATTGCGCCACGAGATCACGAACACGGTATGGCCGCGGCCGACCAGATAGCGGATCAGCGAGTTCTCCGGCCTGAGATCGAGGATGTAATATTTCATGATCCAGGCGGACATGATCAGCACCGGCTCGCGCGCGACTTCGGCCGTCGTCGGTGCGTATTGGATCAGCTCGATCAGTTCGTTGCGATAGACCACCGATCCCGGCGTAATCGCCAGATTGTTGCCGACCACGAAGCCGCCGAGCCCGCTTTCCAGGCCTGACGCGGTTCTCAGATCGGCGAGATAGTTGTCTAGTCCGATGAGGAAATTCGCCCCACCGCTTTCCCACGTCGCGTTCAGCACCTCCGGGTTCGCCCAAGGGATGTTGGAGGGCGAGAACATGTCGATCCACTGGCGGACGCCGAAGCCGACCACGCGGCGGTCCTCGGCGTTGACGCCGGGCGGTCCGTCGGTCGCGTCCGCCCACCATTGCTCGATGATGAGAAAGGCCTGCTCGTAGAAGCTGAACGGCGGCGCCTTCCAGGCCGGGTCCTGGAAGCGGTGATCGTCGGGTTTCGGCTCGATCACCGTCTCGCCGCGCGCCGCATCGACCATTCGCGTCCAGCCTCGCACGGCCTGGGCCGCGAGCTCGACGCGTCGGAACGGCGCGTTCATGAGATGCGCGCTCCAGTCGAACACCGCCAGGCCCTGCGCCACCGGCGACAGCCCGCCCGAGGCGCGGCCCTCCGCCGCATGCACCAGGCCGTCGAGAACGTCCGCGCCCCGTCGCCGCGCGCGGCGCGCGGCCTCACGATTCGACATCGACGATGCGGCCTCGAAACTCTCGAGCGCATTCATGCGAGGCTCCTCTCTTCGTCAGCCCGAGGACGCCGCGCCTCTGCCCGCGCCCGAGCGACGAATCCGCGTCTCGCGGCGCCGTCAGCGGGACAGGAACAGCGGCAGCGTCTGGCTCGAAAGCAACGTGCGCGTCACGCCGCCGAACAGCGCCTCGCGCAGCCGCGAATGGCCATAACCGCCGGCGACCAGCATGTCGGCGCCAGTGTCGGCGATATAGGAGAGCAGCGCGTTGGCCGCATCCTCTTCGCTCGGCAGGCGCTTGTACGCGGCGGCGACGCCGCCGCGCGCGAGACGGTCGGCGATCCGCTCGCCGCCTTGCATCACCGCCTTGTGAGTGTTGGCGCCGACGATCGAAACGATCTCGACCTTGTCGGCGCGCTCGAGGATCGGCATCGCATCGCCGAGCGCGCGCGCCGACGTCGCGCTGCCGTCCCACGCCACCGCGATGGAGGCGAAATTGGCGCCGTCGCGGTGGATCGCCGGCACGACGAGCACGGGACGCCCGCTTTCCTCCAACAGCTGGCCGGCGATCTCGTCGAGATTCGGCGCGCGGCCGGGTTCGTTCTGGCCGACGACGACGAAATCGAACGCGCGCGCGAAGATCGCAACCTGATCGCGCCGGGGATCGACCCCTCCATCGGGCAGCAGCAGCTCGGCCTCGACTGCGGCCGCCTTGGCCGCGTCGCCGAACGCCTCGATCGCCTCTCTCGCGCGGGCCTTGCGGGCCTCGTGATCGCCGCGGGCCAATTCGAGACGCGCTTCGATCGAGCCGTCGCTCAAACCCGCGCCGTCGCGGCGCGGCCGAATCACGGTCGCCCTCGCTCCGAGGCGCTTGGCCAGCGAGACCGCGTAGGCCGTGACGACTTCCGGGGTTTCCTCCAAGACTACGAGCAGGTTCGTGAACATGGCGCTCGATCCCGACGTTCCATGATAGCCGTTGTTTTTTCACCCCGAGCCCGTAACCGCGTTGATTTAACGCAACAGGCGCGGGTCGCCTTTTCGACGATGTTAACCGTTCGTTGGGGCTGAATCGAGTTTCGTCGAAGCTTGCTCGAGAAAACCGCTAAAATTGTAATAGTCGGTTGGGTTTGCGGACGACTTCACGGAACCGGGGTTGGCTATGCGTATCGTACTTGCTTCTCTCGCCGCGCTCGGCGCGGCTCTGACGGCGCCGGCGGCCCGAGCCGACGAACTCTACTCCCAGAGCCTGCCCGCGGGCGCGTCGGACTTTTCCGGCGCCGAAGTCGGCCTGAACCTCGGCGCGGGCATGGGCGCCAACGGGCCGGTCAACACCTCCGGCATGGCGGCCGGATTCAACGCCGGATACAATCTGCAGAATGGGCCGATCGTCGGCGGCCTCGCCGGCGACGTGCTGCTCGGCGACATTTCCGGCGGCTCCTCGAACGCGAGTTCCTACTCGTACAGTTCGCTGTCGTCGGCGCGGGTGCACGCCGGTTACGCCATGGGTCCGCTGCTCATGTTCGGCTCGCTCGGCGGCGCCTTTGCGACATCGAGGCAGACGACGCCCGGCGGCTATTCCAACAAGAGCCTCACCGGCTACGTGCTCGGCATCGGCGCCGAATATGCGGTGGCGCGCAATGTGAGTCTGCGGGCTGAATTCAGCCACTACGATTTCGGCGACGTCACCTATTACGCGCCGCCGAAGCCGACGACGGTCAACGCCACGCAGAACCTCATCACGCTCGGCATCGCCGCGCATTTCTAGTCGCGCCAATCTTTCACTCGGCGCGTCGTCCGCCGCCACGCGAACGGCACCGATCGACGCGCAGAGGACGATTGCGGCCGGCGCCCGAATCGAGAAATCCGAACGGCGCGCCGTCGTTTGCGCTACAGAGCGAAACGCTACTCGTCCCGCCCGGAGACGGGAGTTCAGGGCCGCTGGGCGGACAAGCACATGGCCCTCGAAGAGACCCTAACGCGGCTCGAGACCGGCCCCGAGCCAAATCGGTCCAGGCGAGTTCCGTTGAACTGCGAATGGAGAACGCCACTCGTACTCCAGGGGTCTCACGACGAGGTCCTTCTCGCATCGATGATCTGGCCAGTTCCGCCGCCTTCGACACTCTGAACAAACAATTTTGCGACTTCAGCGGCCGGCATGCCATGCGATGGGTCCATCTTGAAGGCGATGAGCGTCTCCGTCACCCAGGGCGGACTGACAACGTTCACTCGCACCTTGGAGCCCTGGAGCTCGAGCGCCGCCGCCCGCGCGAATCCCTCTAGCCCGGCGCCAACTAGACTAATGGCGGCCGAACCCGGCATCGGCTCCTGCGATAGGACGCCGCTGGTGATCGTGATCGAGCCCTGCGGAAGAACATATTGCGCGCCCAGCCGAACGACGTTCACCTGGCCCATGAGTTTATCGTGCAGGGACAACTCGAAATCTGCATCGGTGAGAGCCGCCAGCGGTTTGAACACCGCATTTCCCGCCGCGCTCACAATCGCATCAACCTTGCCGATTGCCGCAAAAAGCTTTTCCAGCGAAGCCTTATCCGTAATGTCTGCGCGAAGATTCCCGCTCGAGCGCGACACCGCGATGACCTCGTGCTTCTCCCCGAGCAGCTTCGCGACGGCGCTCCCGATCGTTCCTGTTGCTCCTATGACGACAATCTTCATGTTGGGGCTCCTCTCACAGCAGGCCACGACCAGAAATAGCTACTGTCCGAAGCGGAACAAGTCGACAAAACGAAATATTGCGCGGCGCCTCCGACGCCACCGGCAAGCGGCGGGCGCGCATGGGTCGAGCGGACGGCGCCAAAACTCCGCATTGGCGTCGAAACCCCTCGGGTTCCGAAGTCCACAGGCCTTCAGAGCGCCAAATATCTCGAAAATCTGGCCTCCTCGGCATCGCCGCGCATTTCTGAGCTGCGCGAATCTTTGGTTTGGCGCCCCGCCGACCGGTGGAGGAACGGCCGGAATCGACCTGTTGCGGACGATCGCCGCTGGCGCCAAAATCGAGAAATCCGCACCACGGCCCCGAGGCCCACACGCTCGGGGCTTTCGAGAGAACGCGGCGCAAGAAGGTGACGGCGCACACGACGACACGCGGGCCCGTTGCGACGCTTCTCATATTGGAGCTTGTGCCGGCTTACGGCGATGACGAAAGTATGGGCGCTCACCGATGACGAATTTGGCGACGATGCTGTGGCGAAGAGTCGACACTCCAGGCCATGATGTCTGTCGACTCATACAACAAAGCGACGGCTGGAATCTGGAAGGTTCTGCGATCTTCCGACACCAAGACGGACCCGCAAACCTCCTCTATTCCGTACGATGTGAGGCCAATTGGAGAACGGTATGGGGTCGGGTGCGAGGCTACATCGGGCAACGGGCTATCGATCATGTCGTTGTTCATGAAGGCTCGAATTGGATGCTGGACGAGGTTGCAATACCCGGCATGGATCACCTCCAAGACCTCGATCTCTCGTTCACGCCGGCGACCAATCTCCAACAACTCAGACGGGTTGCGATGAACGAAAACGAAGCTGTCCGACTTCCCGTAGCGTGGCTCGATGTCGGGGCGGGCAATTTGTCCGAATTGCCCCAGATCTATGAACGGCGTGGCGCACACGCCTTTTGGTATGAAGCCCCGAGCGTCGGCTACGAGGGGTTGCTCGAACTTGCTCCGAACGGATTCGTCCGCAGCTACCCGAGGCTATGGCAGGAAGAGCGGTAACCTTCGAATGCGAATTGGGGTTACGGGTTACGGGGTTACGGTGACAGCGCGTTTTATTCGATCGCTCACTGCGAAAAACGGACCGCTCTTTCAATTGGGCTCTTGGGGCAATTCGTGTTGTCAGCCCGCCTCGGCGCAATTGCAGCCGGCCGCGCCGAGGCCGGCCCCCCGCCGCGCTTGTCAGCTAGGCCAGCCGGCCTCGACGCGGCCGGCTACAAACATCGCGGCAACGCGCCGCGTTTCGGGCAACACGAATCGCAATAAGAGCGTTCAATTAACTGCACTGTGACAGTAACGCCACCGTAACGCGGGTTGACCGTTCGTGCCTTCGAGGCGCGGTCCGGGTAGCGCCGTCCGGACACGACATGCGCGATCAAGGAGCGTCGGCGTCCACGCCGACGTTTCGCGTCGAGACGTCGGCGT
>JBKQKS010000203.1:0-12752 GCA_052147395.1 Roseiarcus sp. | reverse complement strand
CGTCGCGACGAAGAACCTCCCGAACTATCTGGGATGGCGAAGAGCCCTGGAAGCCATGGGATCAAACGCCAATCCACGACAGTGGATCCTCGGAACGCTCGGTTTGGGGCCTTATCAACAGACTTCGAAATAACAGCGAAACAGTTTGATGGCGGACGTTGTGGTCATCGACACCAATCTGCTGGTGCTACTGGTGGTCGGGTCCGCATCGAGAGATTACATCCGCAAACATAAGCGGTTAACTGAATTTTCTACCGACGATTTTGAACTGTTGGTTGAATTGATAGGGCAATTCTCCCAGATCGTGCTGTTGCCGCATATTCTTGCAGAGGCGTCGAGCCTCGCGAGGCAAATCGACAACCCGGCGCGATCGAGAATACAAGATGCGTTGGGAACGTTGATCGACACGACGGCAGAGCTTCCGATTCCAAGCATTCATGGAGTGCAACGCAGTGAATTCAATGAACTTGGACTCACGGACGCAATGATTCTTCATCTCTGCAATTTGAGCGGGAGCGGGATTGATCCAACGCTGATAACGGTTGACGAAGCCCTGGCAAACAACGCGCATGCGTTGGGGTACAGTGTCATCGACTACAAACGAGAGTATAAGAGTGGATAGTCCTCTCTTCATATAACATAATCAGTAATCGAGTTGCGAGCGTATCGTCGAACCGAACGGCTCAGCGCGCAGCGCCCGTTCCGGGTCAGCTAAGTCCCTCCACCGCTCCGCCGCCGCGTCGTCGGCTTCTTTCGCGTCCACCCAGCCTTCGCCCGTCCCGTCGGTCAGAAGGGCGCGTTTCCAGAACGGGGCGCGGGTCTTGAGGTAGTCCATCAGCATTTCCGCCGCGGCGAAGGCGGCGGCGCGGTGCGACGAGGCGGCGGCGACCATCACGATCTGTTCGCCGGGGCGGATCACGCCGTAGCGGTGGATCGCGACGAGGCCGAGGAGCGGCCAGCGGCTCTCGGCCTCGGCGGCGACGCGCGCGATTTCGGCCTCCGCCATGCCGGAATAATGTTCGATCTCCAGCGCCCGGAGTTTTCCCTCTTCGTCGCGGCAGAGGCCGACGAAGGTCGCCACCGCGCCGACATTTACGCGCCCGGAGGTGAGGGCGCGCGTTTCAGCCGCCACGTCGAAATCTTCGCGCTGCACACGCACCACGCGCATGAATCTCAACCCCCCGTCATCGGCGGGAAGAATGCGATCTCGCGCGCCCCGGCCACGGCTGCGTCCGGCTTCACATGCTTGCGGTCGATCGCGGCGCGGATCACGGAAGCACGCTCGAAGGCGTAGGCGTAGTTTTCGCCGCGCCGGGAGAGCCAGGCGATGAGGTCCGCGACCGTCGCCACCTCGGCCGGCGGGTCGATCTCCTCTTCCGTCTTGCCGATCCGCTCGCGCACCCAGGCGAAATAGACCGCCTTCACTTTCACCCTCCGACGTGATCGTAGCTCGCGCGCATATAATCCCATCCGGTGTAGAGCGTCAGCAGCGCCGCGATCCACAACAGCACGACGCCGATGACGACCGTGCCCGGCAGCACCGCGTCCCCCGCCGGACCGGCGATGAGGAAGCCGATGGCGGTCATCTGCACCGTCGTCTTCCATTTCGCCACCGCCGTGACCGGAACCGGCACGCGCAGTTCGGCGAGGTACTCGCGCAATCCGGAGACCAGAATCTCGCGGCACAGGATGATGATCGCCGCCCACAGCGTGACGCCGTGGATCGTATGATCGGCGGTGAGCGCGAACAGCGCGGCGGCGACGAGCAGTTTGTCGGCGATCGGATCGAGCATGCGCCCGAGCGACGATTGCTGCGACCAGGCGCGGGCGAGATAGCCGTCGAAGAAATCGGTCACCGCGGCGACGATGTAGATCGCGAGCGCCGACCAGCGCGCCCAAGGCTCGGCCGGCCAGAACAGGAAGGCGACGACGATCGGCACCGCTACGACCCGGCCGTAGGTGAGCAGGTTGGGCAAATTGAGAGCGCTGCGGGCGGCGCGCATCTGGCGTTCGGTCATGTGCGGCCCCAACTGACCCTTTCGACCGCCTCGCGTCAATAGAGCGAACCCCGGGCAGGGCCATCAATAACTGGGGATGGACCGCCGGCCCGGCGCCTCAGCGGCCGCGAGACGAGCTAGAAGCGAGGAAACGATCCCGAGGACGGAAAAGATGTCGAACGTGCGCGTCGTCTCCCACCCGCTGGTGCAGCACAAGCTCACGCTGATGCGCGACAAGACGGTGTCGATCAAGGGTTTCAGGCAGCTGCTCAACGAGATCGGCATGCTGCTCGCCTACGAGGTGACGCGCGATCTGCCGACCGAGCTGATCGAGGTCGAGACGCCGCTCGCCAAGACCATGCAGCCGACGATCTCCGGCAAGAAGCTGGTGTTCGCGCCGATCCTGCGCGCGGGCGTCGGCTTCCTCGACGGCATGCTCAATCTCGTGCCCAGCGCCCGCGTCGCCCACATCGGGCTCTATCGCGACCCGCAGACTCTCGAAGCGGTGGAATATTATTTCAAGGCGCCGGCCGACGTCGCCGACCGTCTGGTCATCGTGATGGACCCGATGCTGGCGACCGGCAATTCGGCGATCGCCGCGATCGATCGGCTGAAGCGGCGCGGCGTCAAGGAGCTTCGCTTCGTCTGCCTGCTCGCCGCGCCGGAAGGCGTCGAGCGGCTCACCAAGGCGCATCCGGACATCGAGATCTGGTGCGCCGCGATCGACGAGCGGCTCAATGACCACGGCTACATCGTGCCCGGCCTCGGCGACGCCGGCGACCGCATGTTCGGCACGAAGTGAAGTCGCCCGGCCCTCGAGGCCCGATTTTGCCTGCACGAAACCGCGGCCCGGCAGTCGGTGGCCGAAGGCCGGATGAGTAGTATCGCTTCGAACACCTCGATGCATGAAAGGCGCCCCCTTTGTAGCCGCGCGCGGTGAGCGCGGCTGCCGGGGTCGGCGCCCCCGGCTACACGGGCGGAGCGCCTTTCAGCAGTGGGGTTCGAGCAGAATCGAGCGCCTGCGGCGCCACCCCTTGTGTCTGGATTTTGGCGTCGTCGGGTTATGTTGGGGACGCTGCGAGGGGGCGGGTTACCGCCCACGCCCTCGCGCGGCGCCCGGCTCCCGTCACCCCTCGGGCCGCAACCGTGGATGAGCTTTGGGACCGCCGCCGTTGTCACGCACGACCGAACAGTCGCCGAAAATTGCGGGGCGGTGATACGATCTGCGGCCGGAGGCGCCGACCCGCGGGCGCGCCGCTACACCTTCACCTGCGCCCCGAGCTCGACGACGCGGTCGACGGGAATCGAGAAGAAGTCCGGCGCCGCGGCGGCCTGGCGGGAGAGCGCGATGTAGAGGTGGTCCTGCCAGCGCGGCATTCCCGAGCGTTCCGCGGGTTTGAGCGTGCGCCGGCCGAGGAAGAACGACGTCGTCATGATGTCGAATTTCATCCCGCCCTTGCGCATCTGCGCCAGCGCGAGCGGGATGCGCGGCTGCTCCATGAAGCCGAAATGCAGGGTGACCACGAAGAAGCCCGACGAAAGCTGTCGAATCTCGTAGCGCTGCGGCGCGGGCACCCGCGGCGTCGTCTCGGTGCGCACGCACATGATCACCACGCGCTCGTGCACCACCTTGTTGTGCTTGAGATTGTGGAGGAACGAGGACGGCGCGATGGTCGGATCGTTGGTGAGGAACACCGCCGTGCCCGGCACTCTGACCGGCTTCGAGCGCTCGAGCATCTTGATCAGGTCGACGGTCGGGATCGAGTCGCGATGGGTCTTGAGCGTCAGCAGCGCGCTGCCGCGCTGCCAGGTCCACATCGCGGTGAAGGTTGCGGAACCGAGCAACAGCGGCACCCAGCCGCCGTCGAGCACCTTGTAGAGATTGGCGATGAAGAAGCTGACGTCGATCGACAGGAACATGCAAACCAGCGCCAGCGCACCCCACAGCGGCCAGTTCCACAGCTTCCACACCACGAAGAAGGCGAGCGCCGTCGTCGCCACCATCGTGCCCGAAACGGCGATGCCGTAGGCGTTGGCGAGCGCGTCGGACGAACGGAACAGCAGCACCAGCGCCAGCACGCCGAACAGCAACAGGCGATTGATGCGGGGAATGTAGATCTGGCCCTCCTGGGTGTCGGACGTGTGCCGGATCTCGAGACGCGGCAGCAGGCCGAGCTGGATCGCCTGGCTCGCCAGCGAGTAGGCCCCGGTAATCACCGCCTGGCTCGCGATGACGGTGGCGACCGTCGCCAGGATGATGAGCGGCGGCAGCAGCCAGCCCGGCGACAGCTGGTAGAACGGGTTCTCGATCGCCTTGCGGCTGGTGAGCAGCAGCGCGCCCTGGCCCAGATAATTGCAGATGAGCGCCGGCAGCACCAGGAAGATCCAGGCCGTCTGGATCGGCCGCCGGCCGAAATGGCCCATGTCGGCGTAAAGCGCCTCGGCGCCCGTGACGGCCAGGAACACGCTGCCGAGCACGATGAAACCGATCGCGCCGTGATGGAAGAGGAACGCCACCCCGGGGACTGGGCTCAGCGCGAACAACACCTCCGGCGCCTGGGGAATGCGATCGAGGCCCAGCACGGCGGTGACGCCGAAGAATACGGCCATGATCGGCCCGAAGAATGTGGCGACGCCCGCCGTGCCGCGGCTCTGGGCGAGAAACAGCAGCACCAGGATCACGATGGTCGCCGGCAGCACGAAAGGCGCGAGCCCGGCATCGACCTGCTTGAGACCTTCGAGCGCGGAAAGCACCGAGATCGCCGGGGTGATCATCGCGTCGCCGGAAAACAGCGCGGCGCCGGCGACGCCGAGCAGGAACGCGGCCGCCGTCGGTTTGCCCAGCGCGCGCTGCGTCAACGCGTTGAGCGAGAGAATGCCGCCCTCGCCCTTGTTGTCGGCCTGCATCAGGAACACGACGTATTTGGCGGTGACGACGATGAGCAGCGCCCAGACGATGAGCGAAACGACGCCGATCACTTCCCTTGGGCCCGCGCCCTCGCCGGGCAATTGGCGGAGCGCGGTCGACAGCGCATAGAGCGGGCTGGTGCCGATGTCGCCGAATACGACGCCGACCGACCCGAGCGCGAGAATCCAGAACTTGCCCTTCACATGGCCGGCCACCCCGCTGGGCTGCTCCTGCGCGGATGACGCCGTGGTGTCCTGAGCCATGAAATGTCCGCGCCGGCGCCGCCAACAGCGGCCAAGAGGTCCGCTTATACTCTGAACACAATACCGCCGCAAAGGCTCGAGGGGGCTGACGACGAAAGTCGATGAGGTTGCGGCGAGGCGCGGGGTTTGCGATCAGGCGCCATGGCGAATTTTTCCGACCCTCTGCCGATCGATGGCGTGCTGCCGAGCCTTTGCGCAGCGCTTTCGGCGTCGACCCGCGCGGTGCTGGTCGCGCCGCCGGGCGCCGGCAAGACCACTCGCGTCCCGCTCGCCCTTCTCGATCAACCCTTCGCCAGCGCCGGCAAGATCATCGTGCTGGAGCCGCGCCGGCTCGCCGCCCGCGCCGCCGCCCGGCGCATGGCCTCGACGCTCGGCGAGACCGTCGGCGAGACCATCGGCCTCAGCGTTCGCCTGCAGAGCCTCACCTCCCGCCGAACTCGTGTGCAGGTGGTCACCGAGGGCGTGTTCGCGCGCATGATCCTCGACGATCCCACGCTCGAGGGCGTCGCGGCGGTGTTGTTCGACGAGTTCCACGAGCGCTCGCTCGACGCCGATCTCGGGCTTGCGCTGGCGCTCGACGCCCAGGGCGCATTGCGCGAGGACCTGCGAATCCTCGTGATGTCGGCGACGCTCGACGGCGCGCGGGTCGCGAGCCTCATGCAGGGCGCGCCCGAGATCACCAGCGAGGGCCGCGCCTTCCCGGTCGAGACGCGCTACCTCGGGCGCGATTCAAACGAGCGCATCGAGGATTCTTGTGCGCGCGCCGTCATGACGGCGCTCGGCGAAGAGAAGGGCTCGATCCTCGCCTTCCTTCCCGGCCAGGGCGAGATCCTGCGCGTCGCTGAGCGGCTCGAGGAGCGGATACGGGCGGCGAATGTCGACATCGCGCCGCTCTACGGCGCGATGGACGCGCGGGCGCAGGACCTCGCGGTGGCGCCTGCGAAACCGGGCCGGCGCAAGATCGTGCTCGCGACCTCGATCGCCGAGACTTCGCTGACGATCGAAGGCGTGCGCGTCGTCATCGACTCCGGGCTGATGCGCATTCCCCGCTTCGAACCCGACATCGGCCTGACGCGGCTCGAAACCCGTCGCGTCTCGCGCGCCAACGCCGACCAGCGGCGCGGCCGCGCCGGGCGCGTGGAACCCGGCGTCTGCTACCGGCTGTGGGAGGCGGCGGCGACCGGCGGCCTCTCGCCCTATGCGCCGCCGGAAATTTTCGGCGCCGATCTTTCCGGGCTCGCGCTCGATCTCGCCGTGTGGGGCGTGTCGGACCCGTCGGCGCTGAAATTCCTCGATTCCCCGCCGCGAGCCGCGTTCGCCGAAGCGCGCGCGCTGCTGACCTCGCTCGGCGCGATCGACGCCGACGGCCGCGCCACCGACGAAGGCCGCGCCATCGCCGAGCTCGCCTTGCCGCCGCGGCTCGCGCGCATGGTGATCGACGCCGCGCGCGAGGCCGACGGCGAGCTCGCGGCCGAGATCGCGGTTACGCTCACCGAGCGCGGCCTCGGCGGCGACGCGGTCGATCTCGCCGATCGGCTCGCGTCTTTCCGCCGCGACTCCTCGCCGCGCGGCGCCGACGCGCGCCGGCTCGTGAGCTCGCTCGCCGCGCGGGCCGAGAAAATCGTGGGCCGACCGACGACCGAGCGCGCGGCCTCCGTCGGCTTCCGGCTCGCCGAGGCGTTTCCCGACCGCATCGCCTTGGCGCGCGCAAAACGCGGCGAGTTCCTGATGGCCAACGGCCGCGCGGCGGCGCTGGCGCCCCACCAAGCGCTCGCCGGCGAGGGCGCGCTGGCGATCGGCGAAATCGCCGGACGCGCCGGTTCGGCGCGCATCCTCACCGCAGCCGCGCTGACGCGCGAGGAGATCGAGGTTTTGGCCGGCGATCGCATCGAGACCCGCGAGGAGCTCGTTTTCGACCGCGCCTCGGCCTCGCTCAGGGCGCGCCGGCGCCGCCGGCTCGGCGCGTTGGCGCTTTCCGAGCGGACGCTGCCGGCCGCCGCCGACCCGAACGCCGCGGAGTTTTTCGCCCGCGGCGTATTGTTGCTCGGCGTCGAGCGGTTGCCATGGAGCAAGGCGCTGAAACAATGGCGCGGCCGGGTGATGTTCCTCAGCCGCGCCGAGCCCGGCGAATGGCCCGATTTTTCGGACGCAGCGCTGGCGGCGTCGCCCGACTGGCTCGCGCCCTATCTCACCGGCAAGACGAGTCTTTCTCAGATCGGCGCCGACGATCTTTCCCAGGCGCTGCACGCGCAGCTCCCCTATGCGCAGACGCGCCGGCTCGCAGACGAGGCGCCGACCCATTTCATTGCCCCGACTGGCACGGCGGCGCCGGTCGACTACGAGAACGAGGGCGGTCCGAGCATCGCATTGCGCGTGCAAGAATTTTATGGCCTCACCGAACACCCGTCGCTCGCCGGCGGCCGCGTCCCGCTGACGCTGCATCTGCTTTCGCCCGCGCATCGCCCGATCCAGATCACCCGCGACCTCCCCGGGTTCTGGAAAGGCTCGTGGGCGTCGGTGCGCGCGGATCTCCGCGGCCGCTACCCCCGCCACGTCTGGCCCGAGGATCCGGCGAGCGCGACAGCGACGAATAGGGCCAAGCCGAGGGGGACGTGAGGGGAAGGCAATGTCGGCGCCTGACGTAGCACGGCGTTTCGTCCGGCCCCTCGGAAACTATGGCGACGCGACGAAGCTACTGAATCATAAGGTTTCCAGTTGATCAATTCGCGCGCCGCTGACGCGCAGCGCCCCCTTCTCCCCCCTCTCCTGAAAGGCAACCTTGTAGCCGGGGTCGCTGACCCCGGCAGCCGCGGTCAACGACCGCGGCTACAGTTGGCGGTCTTTCATGCATCAAGGCGCGCAAAAGCGCATGGAAACTCGTCCGGCCTTCGGCCACCCCGAGGCGCAAGGCGCCGCCGGAGTCCCGCAAGGGGAGAAGGCGCTAATATCGCAGCTTCGCGTCCGTCCCCAGTGGATCGCCCGGAATGCGTATTACGCCGCGTCGCCTAGGTTCGTGTCGATGAGCCAGCCACTCGAGGTTCGACGTCTCTGACGGGCGACAATTCGTGCGCGGGCTCGATTGCGAAATCCGGATGGGGACAGGACTGCAGCGCTTCGATGAGGTCCTTGCCGGAGCGCCCGCCCGTGAGTCGGCGAAACTCCTCGGCAGACACTACGACTACTTCCTCGCGCCCGCGCACGGTCACATGCTGCGGACCGTCGCGGCTCGCGCGGCGGACGAGTTCGCTGAAGTGCGCCTTCGGGTCCTGCAACGGCCAGTGGCCGGGCGGCCGCGCAGTCGTGTCGCGCGTTTTTGCGCTTCTGGTCATAGCGACCAATTATCATGTTGGAAGGGACGCCGCCAACGACTTCGCGAAACGAACGGCTTATAATGTCCTCGTCGGTCCCGGAGCTCCGCCATGCCCACCTCGCTCGTCATGACCTTCATCGGCCGCGATCGGCCGGGGCTGGTCAAAGCCATCGCGAACCGCGTCGCGGCCGGGGGCGGGGCGTGGATGGAGAGCCGGCTCGCCCGGCTCGCCGGCGAATTCGCCGGCATCGTGCGCGTCGAGGCGCCGCAAGACCGGATCGCGGCGCTCACGGCGGCGCTCGGCGCGCTCGAGACCGAAGGGCTCAGGGTCACGATCCAGTCGAGCGCCGCGGCGCCCGAGGACAGGCGCGCCTTGGTGACGCTGGAGCTCATCGGCCTCGACCGGCCCGGAATCGTGCGCGAGGTGACGGAGACGATCTCGTCGCTCGGCGTCAACATCGAGGAATTCGAGAGCGATCTCATCGCCGCCGCCTTCACCGGCCACCCGATGTTCCGCGCCCGCGCCAGGCTCCGTACGCCGGAGTCCCTGGCGCACGACGAACTCAGGCGGCGGCTGGAAAAACTCGCGGGCGAGATGATGGCGGATATTTCGCTGACCGACGAGGGCTGAGGTCGGCGGCTACCGGAACAACCCGGCGTAAAGATCGCGCAACTGGCGTTTCAGGAGCTTGCCGCTCGGGTTCTTCGGCAGCGTCCCGGCGAACACCACGCGCTTGGGCGTCTTGAACGAGGCGAGCCGCCGATGCGCATAGGCCAGCACCTCGTCTTCCGTCGCCGCATGTCCGGCCTTCAGCACCACGACGGCGACGACGGCCTCCACCCAGTGCGGATGCGGCACGCCGATCACCGCGATCTCCGAGATCGCCGGCATCCGATAGAGCGCCTCCTCGACCTCGCGGCTGGCGACGTTTTCGCCGCCGGTCTTGATCATGTCCTTCTTGCGGTCGACGACGGTGATGTAGCCCTCGTCGTCGATCGTCGCGAGATCGCCGGAATGGAACCACCCGCCCGCGAAGGCGATCGCCGTGCGCTCCTCGTTGCGGAAATAGCCGCTCATCAGATGCGGCGAGCGATGCACGATCTCACCGACCTCGCCTGCCTTCACCTCGCGCATCCCGAGGTCGACGACGCGCGTCTCGACGTTGAGGACCGGGCGGCCGGCGGAACCGGCCTTGCGCAACTGGTCCTCGGGCGCCAGCATCGTCGCCAGCGGCGCGATCTCTGTCTGCCCGTACAGATTCCACAGCCGTACGTTCGGCAGCCGTCGCGCGAGCTCGCGTAACACTTCGACCGGCATGATCGAAGCGCCGTAATAGCCCTTGGCGAGGCTCGACAGATCGGCGCCGTCGAACAAAGGCGAGCGCAGCAGCGAGATCCACACCGTCGGCGGAGCGAAGAACGAGGTGATGCGAAAAGTCTCGATGAGCGGCAGCAGGTTTTCTGGCGTCGGCCGCGCGGTGATCACGTTGGTCGCGCCGACATAGATCGATGGCCCCAGGAACACGTCGAGCTGCGCGCAATGATAGAGCGGCAGCGCGTGCAGCATCAGATCGCGCCCGGAAATGGAGGCGTCGACCACGCAGCTCACGTACTGCCAGATCACTGCGTCATGGCTCAGCATCGCGCCCTTGGGCGCCGATTCCGTGCCGCTGGTGTAGACGATCTGGGCGAGATCGGTCTCGGCGAGCTCGACCTCCGGCGGCGCGCCGGTGGTCGCGGCGAGCGCGTCGAAGTCGAGCATATCGGCCTGTTTCTGGCTCTCGTCCTCCGAGGGTAGCCAGACGAGCTTCGCGACCTCGGGCGCGTGCTCGCGCGCGGCGCGCGCAGTCGGCGCCATGGCGCTGTCGGTGGCGATGAGCCGCGCCCCGGCGTGGTTGAGGATGAACCCGACCTCTTCGGCGCGCAGCATGAAGTTGATCGGAACCAGCACCGCGCCGAGCCGCGCCAGCGCGAAACGCAAAGCCGCGAAGGCGTGCGAATTGCGCGCCAGGATCGCGACGCGATCGCCCTTCATCACCCCCTCGTCGGCGAGCCCCGCCGCGAGCCGGGAGACCAGCGCGTCGAACTCGCCGTAGCTCCAGCGCGTGCGGCCACAGACGATGGCGAGTTTTTCGGGGCTCCGCGCGGCGCTGCGGCGCAGCAGATCGGCGAGTGTCTGGCGGCGGGCGAGCGAGGTCATCGGGGCGTTTCCGAGGGCATGTCGTTGTCGGGCGAATGTGGCGCCGGGAGCCGCGGTCGGCAAGCGCCCGCGGGAGCGCCGTCGACGATGCGCGCCCGTCGGCGGAAAGGGACGCCTGCGACTCTTTCGAGGAAGCGCTGGCAAGGCGCGCCGCCGGTTCCTTCTCCCCTCCCTTTGGCGCCCGGCCGCCCAACGACTGGAACCGACCCGGAGCGGAAATTGCGCGCCAGCCGGCTCTCTTCGACCATGCCGGCGCGTTGCTGCAGGCGACCTTGCCATGGTCCGCTACAAATTCTTGGCTAACAGCGCCTGGCTGAGGTAGCATGCAACCATGAACTTGGTTTTGCAGATCCCTGACGAGCTTGCTTCTCGCTTCGCCTCGACGGACGAGATGGAGCGGCGCGCCCTCGAAGCGCTCGCGCTCGACGAATTTCGGCGCGAGCGGTTGACCCGCCCGGAATTGCAACGCCTCCTGGGGTCCGCTACGCGCGCAGAACTCGATGCGTTCCTGGTCGCCCATGGCGTCAGCGGTTCCTACGGCGCCAGCGATCTGGACCGCGATCGGGCCGACCTGCAACGCCTCGGCCTTTGAGAGCGCATGAGGCTCGTCGTCGCCGACGCGGGGCCGCTTCATTACCTCGTGCTGACGGGCGACATCGCGCTTCTGAGCCGCCTGTTCCCCGGAGTCCTCATTCCGGAGCGCGTGCGTGACGAGCTCGCGCACATCCGTGCGCCTGAGGCCGTTCGCGCCTGGATCGGCGCCCCGCTGCCCTGGCTCGAAATCCATCCGGTCGAAGACGAGCGCGGCGCGGAGGACTTGGCGGCGCTCGACGCCGGCGAACGTGACGCCATTGCGCTTGCCCTGGCGACCAGGGCCGACCTGTTGCTGATCGACGATCGGGATGGCGTCGCGGCTGCCCGCCGGCGCGGTTTCGCCGTCACGGGCACGTCACCGTAATTCGTAATTTACCAAGGGGGCAGTTTCGGATGTCGCTTGACACGCGAGCGTTGCCGCAATTGACTCGGCCCCAACGTATGTTAGGTTTGGACCAAAACAGGGGTGGAATTTGGGCTCGGTGGAAAATTCCTTTGGTACCCTGGCCTTTATGGCGTTGGTCATTGTCTTGCCTGTACTTTTAGGAGGGTGTGCTATTCAGCGCGCTGAAACGGCGCGAAGTGCAAAGGAACAAATGATCGGCCTTTCTGACGAGAAAGTCCTGGCTTGTATGGGGCCGCCGGCAGATCGCATGACGGTTGGCCAGACGGAGGTGTGGTCATACCAGTCCGGGAACGGCCAAACTGTTGGTTCCGTATTCGCTTCCGGGGGGAACGGCTTTGCCAGCGGCTTCGGGGTTACTGAGCAACGCTTCTGCAAAGTCAACATTGTAATGTCCAAAAACGCAGTGAGCGAAGTCAATTACTCTGGTCCGACCGGGGGGTTGCTAACTCAAGGCGAGCAATGCGCGTTTGCCGTCCAAAATTGTGTGCAACCTTAGCGCGCTCTCAGCACGAAATGCACAGCAGCCGGCGAGGTTTCAATCCAGGCATTATGGCAATACGCATTACGGCATTACGGTGACACGCCCGTCAAAGCATTAATTCGAGCGGTCGTAATCCGCCCTTTTTGCGATGTTCCCGGACGGGCGCTAGGCGTTAGCGTCTGACGCTCGAGCGCTTTCGGTTCGATGCGAATCAGCACCGTCATTGCGAGCGCGAGCGAAGCAATCCAGGGCGTAGGACTGTACGCTTCCCGTTCTGCCAGTGACGGCACGGCCCCAGCGATGGATTGCTTCGTCGCTTCGCTCCTCACAATGACGGGGCGTCGTTTTGATTGGAAGCCGCGCTAGCAAATGCGCGGCAGTTGTTCGCCGGCGAGCCAGTCGACGATGCGGCCGCCGCCGAACGCCGTGCGCATCTCGACGAAGCGGTTGGCGTCCTCGACGACGCGGCCGATCGCCGCCGAGCGCGCGCCGAGCGGATCCGCCTTCATCGCGGCGAGCACGGCGTCGGCGACGTCCGGCGCGACAATTGCGACCAGCTTGCCTTCGTTGGCGACATTGAGCGGATCGAGGCC
>JBKQKS010000202.1:0-6391 GCA_052147395.1 Roseiarcus sp. | reverse complement strand
GCTCCCATCGTCTAGCGGTCTAGGACGTCGCCCTCTCACGGCGAAAACAGGGGTTCGAGTCCCCTTGGGAGCGCCAAGCTTTTCAGATAGTTGCGAGACATCTAAAAGCTCGTGTCCAGTCTGTGTCCCGTGGGCATGTGATACTGAGTTGCGTTCGCAGCCGGTTACGCTCATAGGCGCAAGGCGGGACGGCGCACAGACGGGGGAACATATGGCGCGCCCGCCGCTTGGGGGCGGCGCCGACGGGCTCGAGATTGAATTCGACTCGGTATTCGAATAGCGCCACGTTCGGCATTACGGAAACGGCGTAACGCAGGTTGTCCGCGATTTGCTTGGCCACGATCACGCCGTTCACCCGCTTGCCCTTGCCGATCGTCTGCTCGACCCAGCCCATGCAGCGCGAGTTGGCCGATGGCGTGGTCTGGGCTGCGGCCCCGCTCGAGTTCGAAGACATAGAAGTCGTCGGACGCGTCCACCGCGAGAACGTCAATCGCGCCTACGGTGGTGGGGAACTCGATCTCGTCGCCTCGGTCCTTTGGGCGCGGTACTACGAGGGACCTGACCCGACACACGCTTCCCTCAACGACGACCACGCCTCTTGCCACACTGCGCTCTAAGCGTATATAAAGAGATCCATCGTGCAACTCGCGTGGGACCGAGCCAAAAGCACGACCAATCTTCGGCTACGTGGGTTCGGCTTCGACTACGCGGCGCTGATCTTCAGTGGGGCGACCATCGAGACGCCCGACAATCGGCGGGCATACGGAGAAATCCGTATCCGCGCCATCGGCGGCGCCGACGCCGACGTCCTCGTTGTCGTCTATACCGACCGCGACGACATCCGTTGGATCGTCTCGGCCCGGAAGGCCAACAGGAAGGAACGCCGCCAATGGCAATCGTTCGTAAATCCTTAGACGAACTCAGCGCCTGCCCGCCGGCTGTCGACCGCGCTGAGATGGACGCGACAACCGAAGAGGATACCCGTCGCCAAGCCATAGAAGACGGCGAAGATCCCGGCGCGCCGCTCGCGGATTACGAACTCATAATCCCGGCGCGCGCCGTGCGCGAAAAGCTCGGCTTGTCGCAGGAAGCTTTCGCCAAGGCGCTCCACATCCCCGTAGGAACGATCCGCAACTGGGAGCAAAACCGCGTCAAACCCGATCCGGCGGCGCGCGCCCTGCTGCTGATCCTCTACCGAGAGCCGCAAGCCGCACTCCAAGCGCTCCGCGCAGCATAAGTCGGTCGAAGGCGACGAACCTCGAACCCCATCCACATCGGATCGCACGAACCCCTGCGGGCCGAACTATGCCACTTTCAACAGACAATTCCGAATAACCTATTTTTTTCAGCGATATCGTAACCTCCAGCAACCATCGAGAATTCTTTGCTCGTGTGAGAATGAGGCGCTTGACAAGCCGACCGAGGTCGTCCTTCGACAAGCTCGGGATGAGGGCGCTTAAGCTACAGAGTGGCGCCGCCCGGGAATCTGCCCCGGTTACATGCTTCGAGGCCGGGCCCAGGTCTTTGGCCAATAAGCGTGACCGGCTGGGCTGTGAGCGCGCCCTGGGAACGACGGGTTCGCGCCTCGAGGCGCGCCATCCATGAGCGTGCGTCGAGGGCTGCATGTGTCGCGAACGCGGCTCGCCAGGAGTCCGGCGCAAGCCGCTGTGTCCGTCGAGTTCAGCAAGGTGATTTTGGCGGCGGGCGACGCGAGCCTTGCCTCGCTGGGCGCGTGGCCTTAAGCGCGGGGGCATGCCCGCAGAGCGTCCTCTCGTCCTCGTCAATGCCCGCCTCGTCGATCCCCGCGCGACGCGCGAAAGCGCGGGCGGCGTGCTGGTGGTCGATGGCGTCATCGCCGACGTCGGGCCCGCGGTCTCGGCGGCCAACGCGCCGCGGGAGGCGCGCGTCATCGATTGCGCCGGCGATGTGGTGGCGCCGGGGTTGGTCGATCTGCGCGCCTTCATCGGCGAGCCCGGCGCGGAACACCTGGAGTCGATCGCCAGCGCCAGCGCCGCCGCCGCGGCGGGCGGCGTGACCACGCTGGTCGCGCGTCCCGATACGCATCCGCCGGTCGACGATCCCGCCGTCGTCGATTTCATATTGAGGCGCGCGCGCGACGCGGCGAAGGTGCGCGTGCTGCCTGCGGCGGCGATCACCAAGGGCCTCGAGGGACGCGAGATCGCCGAGATCGGCCTCTTGTCGGAGGCCGGCGCGGTCGCGTTCAGCGACGGCCCGCGCTCGATCGCCAACGCCCAGACGATGCGCCGCGCGCTCACCTACGCCAAGGATTTCGGCGCCCTCATCATGCACGATTGCGCCGACGCTTCGCTCGTCGGCGAGGGCGTGATGGCGGAGGGCGAGCGCGCCAGCCGGCTCGGCCTCGCCGGCGTCCCCCGCGAGGCGGAATCGATCGTGCTCGAGCGCGACCTCAGCCTCGTCGCGCTGACCCGAGGCCGCTATCACGCCGCGCTCGTCTCCAACACGCTTTCGCTCGCGGCCTTGCGGCGCGCGAAACAGGCCGGGCTCGACGTCACCGCCGGCGTCTCGATCAACAATTTGACGCTCAACGAGATCGACGTCGGCGACTATCGTACGTTTCTAAAACTGTTTCCGCCGCTGCGCTCCGAGGGCGAGCGGCTCGCGCTGGTCGACGCGCTCGCCGAGGGGCTCGTCGACGTCGTCGTCTCCGATCATGATCCGCAGGACGTGGAGACCAAGCGGCTGCCGTTCGCCGAGGCCGCGCCGGGGGCGATCGGCGTCGAGACCATGCTGTCGGCCGCGCTGAGGCTGGTCGCCGGCGGGGCGCTGACGCTGCCGAAACTGTTCCGCGCGATGGCTTTGCGTCCCTCGGAGATCCTCGGCCTGCCGACGGGCCGGCTCGAGGTCGGCGCCCCGGCCGACCTCGTCCGCTTCGATCCCGACGAACCTTATGTGCTCGATCCGGCGAAACTGCGCTCTCGCTGCCGCAACACGCCCTTCGACGGCGCGCGGATGCAAGGCGTCGTCAAGCTGACGATGGTTGCGGGAAGGATCGCGCACGAATACGTTGCGTGAGAAAGCGCGAGGGCAACCGCCCATGATGGTTTCGCTCGATTCGGTTCACGCGCTGTTTGCGGCGGCGATCGGCTACGGGTTCGGCTCGATCCCGTTCGGGCTGATCCTGACCCGGCTCGCCGGCGCCGGCGACCTTCGCGCCATCGGCTCCGGCAACATCGGCGCGACCAACGTGCTGCGCACCGGCCGCAAGGGGCTGGCGGCGGCGACGCTCGCGCTCGATGCGTTGAAGGCGACCGCGGCCTATCTGGTCGCGGCGTTTCTGTTCCATGACGAGGTCGCCGCGATTGCGGGCAGCGCGGGCGCTTTCTTCGGCCATCTTTATCCGCTGTGGCTCGGATTCAAGGGCGGCAAGGGGGTGGCGACCTTCCTCGGCGGGCTCATCGCCGCCTCGCTGCCGGCGGCATTGGTGTTCGCCCTCGTCTGGCTCGGCGTCGCCTCCACGACCCGCTATTCGAGCGCTGCGGCGCTGGCGGCGAGCGTCGCGGCGCCGCTCACGGCGTTCGCGCTCGGCCAGGCGCCCGTCGGCATCGTCTATGGGGGGCTTGCCGCGATCCTCTGGATCAAACACTCGGCGAACATCCAGCGGCTGCGGGCGGGAACGGAGTCGCGCATCGGAAGCAAGACCTGAAATGGCGCGCGGCGTACGGCTCGAAGATGGACAGCGCTTCGACTGGCTCAGGCTGATCCGCTCGGAGAACATCGGGCCGCGGACGTTCCGCGCGCTGATCAACGAGTTCGGCGGCGCGGGCGCCGCGCTCGACGCGCTGCCGGAGCTCGCCCGCAAGGGCGGCGCGCGGCGGCCGATCCGCGTCGCGACGCCCGAGGAGGTCGAACGCGAGCTCGTCGGCGCTCGACGCGCGGGGGTGCGCCACATCGCGCTCGGCGAGCCCGAATATCCGCCGCTGCTGCGCCAGATCGATTCGGCGCCGCCGATACTCGCTGTGCGCGGGCGCGACGAGGCGCTGCAGCAGCCGGCGGTGGCGATCGTCGGTTCGCGCAACGCCTCGGCGGCCGGGCTCGCTTTCGCCGACCGGCTGGCGCGCGGGCTCGGCGACGCCGGATACGTCGTAGTCTCCGGGCTCGCCCGCGGCATCGATCTGAGGGCGCATCGCGCGACTGTGGAGACGGGCGCGATCGGCGTGCTCGCCGGCGGCCATGGGCGGCCCTATCCGCCAGAGGCCACGCCGATCCTGCCGCAAATCGCCGAATTCGGCGCCGTGGTCTCGGAAATGCCGCTCGAATGGGAGCCGCGCGGGCGCGACTTCCCGCGCCGCAATCGGCTCGTCTCCGGCTTGTCGCTCGGCGTCATCGTGGTCGAAGCGGCGCGCGGCTCGGGCTCGCTGATCACGGCGCGATTCGCCGGCGAGCAGGGCAGGGAAGTGCTCGCCGTGCCCGGCTCGCCGCTCGATCCCCGCGCGGAAGGGACCAACGACCTGCTGCGCGAGGGCGCGACTCTCTGCGCCCGCGTCGAGGATGCGCTCGCGGTGTTCGACGCCTTGCGCGACCGTGGCGCCTTCGAAGCGCTGAGCGAGGAACGGGAACCGCCCGAGGAGCCGTTGTGGGGCGAGCAGCCGCTGTTCGGCGTCGACCCGCAGGCGACGCCGCGCGCGCCCGTCGGCGATCGGTTCGAGGAGACGGGGGCGAGCGCCTTCGACCTCGGCGAAGAGGCGACGGTGGCGCTGGTGGAGAGCCTGCTGGGGCCCTCGCCGGTGTCGCTCGACGAACTCTCGCGCGCCGCCGAGCTCGATATCGGCAAGGTGAGGGTCGCGGTGATGCTGCTCGACGTCGCCGGCCGCATCGACCATGCGGGCGGCGGCCGCATCGCCCTGCTGCCTGCGAACGAAGAGCCCTGAGTCCGGCCGCGCGAATCAGTCGCTATCGACGGTCTGGACGCGCGCCTCGGCGGCGGCGGATTCCGCCTCCGCGCGCGCCATGGCGAGCAGATAGGCGAGCAGCTCCAACCTCGCCGCTCTCGCCATCGATTCCAGCTGCCCTGTCATATCAGCCAGATAACGCGCGACTGCGGCTGCGTCGGTCTCATCGGATCGCGATTTCAGACCGCCCCCTGGACTCTTCCCTTCGGGCAATGGATCGTCCTCCTCCCGGCGCTACGACATGGCGCCGAATTGCCGAACTTGCACGCCAGAGTTGTACGCCCGGCTCCAAGTCCAATTCAAGAGTCGGGATTCAAAAAAAACGGTATAAAGCGCGTCCCCCGCGAGCGCATCCCCTACGAATTGTCGAACAGGCGCTAGTCCTTAATTTTCCGAAGGAAACAGCCATGCGGCGCTTGCCGGTGGGGATGCCTCGGCGTGTCAGGACGGGCTCGGGCCGTCGCCTCCCGCCGTCGCGGCGACGCGTCGCAGGGCGTCGAGCGCCCCCTGCAGGATGTAGGCGGCGGCCATCTTGTCGATCACTTTCGCGCGGCGCGCGCGCGACACATCGTGGGCGATGAGGTCGCGCTCCACGGCGGCCGTGGAAAACCGCTCGTCCCAGAACACGATCGGGAGGGGCTCGCGCGCGGTGAAATTGCGGGCGAAGGCGCGCGCGGCCTGGGCGCGCGGCGTATCCTTGCCGTCGAGCGCCAGCGGCATGCCGACCACCAGCGCGAACACTTCGTATCTCGAGATCTCGCCCGAGAGCGCGGCGGCGTCGGCGGCGAATTTCGTGCGCCTGATGGTGACGAGCGGCGAGGCGATGCGCCGTTCGACATCGGAGAGCGCGAGGCCGATGGTCTTTTCGCCCACGTCGAGCCCGATGAGGCGCGCTTTGGCGGGCAGTTGCAGCGCGAGGGCGTCGAGGGCGAGGGGTTTGGCGGGCGTCATCGCGCCGAGCGCTATCACACGCCGGGCCGCGTTGCCATGGCGAAGGCGCCGGTGGTATAGGGCCTCTCTTCTCGATAAGTCCGCTTTCACGGGAGTCTTCATGTCGGTGGATCTCGCCGCCGTTCGCCGCATCGCGCATCTGGCGCGCATCGCCGTCAGCAACGAAGAGGCGCCGCATCTGCAAGACCAGATCAACGCCATCCTATCTTTCGTCGAGGCTCTCGGCGAGGTGAACGTCGAGGGCGTCGAGCCGATGACCTCGGTCATCCCGATAAAGCTGCCGATGCGCGAGGACGTGGTCGACGACGGCGACATCGCGCCGCTTATCCTCGCCAACGCGCCGCTCTCGGAGGACGGTTACTTCCTGGTGCCGAAGGTCGTGGAGTGACCGCGATCTCGAGTTCTCGTTTTCGTTGAGGGATTCTGCAATTGACCGTCCTCACCGCCCTCACGCTCGCCGAAGCGCGCGACGCCGTCGCAGCGCGTAAAGTCTCGAGCGTCGAACTGAC